>JAOACP010000139.1 GCA_026417795.1 Thermanaerothrix sp. | reverse complement strand
GGATAATCGAGACTGCCTTTAAGGTGTGGGGAGAGGAATGTTACAGAACCCGCAGTTTGACGGCGGTGGCAAAGGCCCTCGGGGTATCCAAGGCGGCGCTGTATCGGCATTTTAAGGACAAGGATGAACTGATTGAGGCCCTCTACCGGGATTTCTATAGCCGTTTTATTCCTCTGATGGAAGAACTGCGGTTGAGATTTCAGGCCTGTTCTTCGCCGAAGGAACGGTTTGTTACGTTTGGATTGCACCTGGCCCGGTATTTCATTCGACAGGGGGCAGATTTTGGGTTTCTGTTGTTTGTGGTGATGAATGGGCAGAAACCGGAGTGGACTATCCCCGAACAATTACGGCAGCGGGGCATTACGTTTGAAGATTTTTTCCCCTTCCCGGAAGCTGAAAAGGAAGAGCTTATCTATCGTTTTACCCTTATTTTTTCTACCGTTAGTTATTATTGTGGTCTGTATTATCTTAAACAGTGGTATACCCTGGAAGGGGGGAAT
>JAOACP010000138.1 GCA_026417795.1 Thermanaerothrix sp. | reverse complement strand
GAGACAGAAGTTCTACCGTAGCAGGCACAGGACAGGCCGTTTCAGAGGTACATTTGAGACAGGTAATACACTGATGATGACGAACGGTCGTACTCGTAGAAACAGATATGTTCATGGGACAGGCCCGATCGCAGGCCTTACAGTTAATACAGGTATTCTGATTCCGTTTAATTCCAAAAATACGGAAGATATTAAAAATTCCCAGGAGGGCCCCGTAAGGACAGGCATACTTACAGAAGGGCCGTTCAATAAAAAGAGAGGCTATTAAAGCAAGCCCCAGGACAATCAACGCCGTAAGGGGCACTTCACCGGTCCAGAAGTTAAAAAGAGCATAATAGGGATCCACATCAGAAAAAACCAGTTTCATGGAAGTGGCCGTAACATACACAACCCACACTAATACGCCGTACCGCAAGAACCGGAGGTAACCATCCAGACGAGAAGGAACAAAATGATTATCCCTTTTCTTAAAGAGCTTTTTTCCCAGTTTACCAATCAGTTCCTGCACCGTTCCCATAGGA
>JAOACP010000137.1 GCA_026417795.1 Thermanaerothrix sp. | reverse complement strand
GTTCCACCTCCACCCCATTGGCAAGGCCCGCATGGAACAAGGCTTCGTACACCGATTTATACGAATCATGGAGTTCCATGTATTTACCCACAATGCCAATACGGACCTTCCCTTTGCGGGCATTAAACTGTTCCATAACCCGCTTCCAGGGGCGCAAATCCGCATGACGGCTTTCCACCCCCAGTTTCTTAAGCACCACCAGGTCCAGTTTTTGTTCATAGAAGATGAGGGGAATCTCGTAAATCGTGGTATTCACATCGTAGGAAGTAAAAACCGCCTCGGTTTCCACATTCGTGAAAAGGGCTATTTTTCGTCGCGTTGCTTCATCCAGCAATACGGGGGCACGGCAGATAAGAATATCCGGCTGGATTCCCTGTTCTTGCATGGCCTTTACCGAATGCTGGGTGGGCTTTGTTTTGAGTTCCCCTCCGGCTACTTCAGGCAAAAGGGTAAGGTGCACCGAAAGGGCA
Organism: Thermanaerothrix sp.; assembly: GCA_026417795.1. Classification (NCBI taxonomy): domain Bacteria; kingdom Bacillati; phylum Chloroflexota; class Anaerolineae; order Anaerolineales; family Anaerolineaceae; genus Thermanaerothrix; species Thermanaerothrix sp. The sequence continues at coordinate 76 of JAOACP010000137.1, read as the reverse complement.
TTTATCTTTCCCAGTTCATGGATCATCTGTCGAGCCGTTTCCAGGAAAGGAATCGACTCAATATCCCCTACGGTAC
>JAOACP010000136.1:285-553 GCA_026417795.1 Thermanaerothrix sp. | reverse complement strand
CCTGAAGGGGAATGTGGGCCTCCCTCAGGGCCTTGATCCCTTTGCCACAGACAAGAGGACAGGGATCTTCTGTTCCGATGACTACCTGTCCGATTCTTTCCTTGATGATCCGTTCGGTACATGGGGGTGTTTTCCCGTAGTGACAACAGGGTTCCAAGGTGACATAGAGGGTGGCCTGCGAAAGATCCCGGTAACCCCGCTGGTGGGCATCTTCGATGGCGGCAATCTCCGCGTGGGGGCCCCCATACCGGGCATGATACCCCGTCTG
>JAOACP010000136.1:0-275 GCA_026417795.1 Thermanaerothrix sp. | reverse complement strand
GATAACCTCACCCTGAAGGACAAGGACAGCCCCCACCAGGGGATTCGGATATGCGTCGGGGGCTCCCTTGCGGGCAAGCTCCAACGCCAGAGACATGTACCTGTGGTGCATAAAAAAACCCCGGAACCAAGCGGTCTCCAGGGCTTTATGTTGAATCGATGAATGGCGCTCGTGGGTTAAATAACAGCGGAGCGGCCACCGGTGTGGTGTTCCATACATCCAGATTCTTCTTCCATCCAGACTATTACTGTCGGCCTCGGAGTTTCACCGAATCC
>JAOACP010000135.1 GCA_026417795.1 Thermanaerothrix sp. | reverse complement strand
CTTCGTGTCCGAAGACAGGCGTGGCGTAGGGCTCCTGCTCGACGAGGGCATCGACTGGAATATTGGCTTTTCGGCCTTGCAGATCAAGGAAAAGGCGATCAGGCCCTTCCTGGGCGGCCTGTTCAAGTGGCGCAGCGACCGCCAGCTGGACGAGATCGCCCGCAAGTATATCAAGGCGCTCGACATCAAATGCCAATCCCCCCGCCAGAGAACCATCACGCTGTCTGGCGGCAACCAGCAGAAGGTCTGCCTTGCCAAGGCCTTCGCCCTCGATCCGGAACTGCTGTTCGTCTCGGAACCGACGCGCGGCATCGATGTCGGCGCCAAGAAACTGGTGCTGGACACGCTGGTGCACCGCAATCAGGAGAATGGCACCACTATCGTCATGATCTCTTCGGAACTCAATGAGCTGCGCATGATCTGCGATCGCATTGCAATTGTAGATGAGGGACGCATAGCGGGCATCCTGCCGGCAGATGCGCCCATTGAAGAATTCGGTCTGCTCATGGCCGGTCTGGGTGCTGCAGATGAGAAGGAGAGCGCATAATGAACAGGATACTCG
>JAOACP010000134.1 GCA_026417795.1 Thermanaerothrix sp. | reverse complement strand
GAAATAGATTGTGATTCTTCAGATTTCTCATCCATTTTGGATGTTTCTTCAGCTAATGACGGAGCTGTTATATGTTTTATTATTACAACATCTCCAACACTTTCTACAAGCTGATATGGTAATATTACACCTCTTTTACCACTCACAATTCCAGATAAAAAGCTACCTTTTGCTGCTTCGATTAATAATGATCTTATTCTAAATTTTTGAAGGCTAAGTTCAACATCTTCAACTTTTCCGCAATAAACTCCTCTTGTTGTAAATACATCCTTTCCAAATATTTCAGATAAATTTTTTACAGTTATTGCCATAAAAATTACCTCCTTCAACTTATTTATTTAAATAAATACACAAATATTTAAAGATTAGTTTTATCTAAAAATATATTTAGTGCTGGGATAGCCAAGTGGTACGGCGCTAGATTTTATTAATAAAGGCGATCCTGCTAAGCTAGTGGGCTTCTGCCCTCCAGGGTTCGAATCCCTGTCCCAGCGCCATTATTAAAAAGGAGGTAATAAATATGCAACTAAAAGATCCAAAAAGATTAATTGTGGCGGTAATATTAGCATTAATAGCAATTATATTAGGA
>JAOACP010000133.1 GCA_026417795.1 Thermanaerothrix sp. | reverse complement strand
GTACATAATGCCCTTCTCTATGGTACGCCGGGACCACTTCAGCTGTTTTTTACTAAAGAAAAGGAAGGAATTTCTATTTCCGTTTGTAATCAGGGGACTATCCCAGAGGAGCATATTCCATACCTTTTTCAACGTTCTTACCGGGCCGATGCCGCCCGGAGAATTGAAGGTTCCGGGTTGGGCCTTGCGATTGTAAAGGCTGTAGCGCAAGCCCATGGAGGAACCGTGGAATTTAAAAATACTCCCCAAGGAACCAGTGTGTTTACCCTCTATCTTCACAAAAAAAACACAGAATCTCCCTAAAAAATTGCATAACCAGTTAATACAGTTAGTACAGTAAGCCGAAAAGGGCGGTTTTTATACAGCCTTGTTAATTTTTGGGAGGTGCTGATATGCCAGCAAAGAAAAAGGACGTGGCTTCAAAACTACGGTTGGGAATTCAACTCGTGTTTTTGCTTCTTATTACGCTTATTAGCGTGAACCATGGATTGTCTGAAACGGGAATCCAAATTCCCTTCGTAGGTAATCCTTCGTTACATGGGATTTGTCCCTTTGGTGGAGTGGTGTCTCTCTATCAACTCATTACCACGGGGAG
>JAOACP010000132.1 GCA_026417795.1 Thermanaerothrix sp. | reverse complement strand
TGCATGAGTACTATACAACAAGGGGTAAAAATCCGCTAAAGAAGATGCAGTCTCTCATTGCACTCAGCAATAAGTTAATACGGATATTTTTCGCTATACTAACGAAGCAGACGGCCTATGATCCACAAAAGATGATGGACGATATAGTAAGACCAACAGCGTTACAAGCTGCTTAAATTAAGGGGTTAAATGCATAAGTACAGATATAGATCATTGAAAAGAAGAGCCGGATAGTTGGGATGAATTTTCACCATAAGGACGAAGATCCAGAGTGTGAGCTTGACTAACATCCACCTCATGGACATGCGGGACGAAGGAATTAAGGGCAATGACCCAGATAGATTTAAGAGGTTGGCAACCGGAGATCATGTGGAAAAGGAAGGCCGAAATAGCTGAAATTAATGACAGTTATTCTCCCTTACCCATGTGCATCCATAAATATGTAGACCTAGAAATCATGTCCATAGAACTCTGCTTAATCAATGTGAAATACTGCGATTTATGAAGTAATTTATAGAAAATCTAAGAAATATTAAAGAGGTAAAAATGACAATAACATCACCCGAAGGGTTTAGTGATAGTATCACAAAGCAGCTCATTATGTTAGATTACCGACTACAGGCA
>JAOACP010000131.1 GCA_026417795.1 Thermanaerothrix sp. | reverse complement strand
GTTGTTTATTTCCTCATTCGAGGCCAGCTGCTCCTCAAGGGCTGCAAGTGCTTGTGTCGATGAGCTTGCAAGTTCATTTGTTATTGCTGCGATATTATTACTGGAATCGTTTATCCTGCTCATACTGTTTTTTGCATTGTCCAGCCTTTTGTTTATAGAATGAATCTGTTCATTAACAGTCTCGTTTGCAACAATTATCTCTCTGAAGGCCTTTCCTTCCTCATCTGCAATGGCTGTGCTCATTGCTATGCCCTCAACACTCTTTTTCATTCCGATTCTCATGTTTTCAATCTGTTTTTGAATCTCATCAATAATTATAGTGATTTCCGAGGATGACTGTTTTGACTGATCTGCCAGCTTTTTAACCTCGTCTGCAACAACAGCAAAGCCTTTTCCCGCCTCCCCTGCCCTTGCAGCCTCTATGGCGGCATTCAGCGCCAAAAGGTTGGTCTGTTCGGATATTCCGTTAATAAAGCTTACGATTTTTCCGATTTTAAGTGAATAATTATAAAGTCCGTCTGTAGTTTCATTCAACTGATTTATCATTGTATGAACCATTTCAGTCTTATCTATTACTTCCTTGATTTTCTCTTCACCCTGTATGGCTTTTTGCAGTGCAGAATCAGCACTGCTTATAACCACCTTTGTCTCTTCAAATATACTTCGAATTGATTCGTTAATATCCCTTATGG
>JAOACP010000130.1 GCA_026417795.1 Thermanaerothrix sp. | reverse complement strand
AGATGTGTATAAGAGACAGAATCCGCACCCAGTCCAGAATAACCAGCAGGTCCCGATGGGCAGAGAGGTAGCTATACAGGGCATTGATAACCTGCCACAACCGCAGACCCAGCGAGAGACCCCCTTCCCCCGGGAAGGCCCTTTCTCTTTGCTTTAGGTATTTCGCCAAAAAATCTAATAGCGCCTCATACTCGTTTTTAAAAAGGGCCTCAAGCATTGCCTCTTTGCTTACAAAATGGGCATAGAGACCGCTTTTCGAAAGCCCCGAACGCTCAGCCACATAGCTCATGGACGCTTCCCAGGGACCCCGCTCGGCCACGGCGGCAGCAATAGCGGCAATTAAAGACTGCTGCGCCCCCGGTCCCGCTTCAAACCCCTGTTCCGCTTCACATCCAGAGACGGAAGCTTCGATCCGCCCTTCCGTTTCACCGGAAGAAACCAGCGCCGCTTCCGTCTCCCTCGCATCCAACCCAAGCCCCCGCCGCAGAACCCCTTCTATAAATTCCAGAAAAAGCCCTTCCCCCCCTTCGAGGGCATACCACTGTTTAAGATAGTACAGGCCACAATAAAAACTAACGGTAGAAAAAATAAGGGTAAAACGATAGATAAGTTCTTCCTTTTCAGCTTCCGGGAGGGGAAAAAAATCTTCAAACGTAATGCCCCGCTGCCGTAATTGTTCGGGGATAGTCCAGTCCAGT
>JAOACP010000129.1 GCA_026417795.1 Thermanaerothrix sp. | reverse complement strand
CCACCGAGATAACCTTCTTCCTTTTCCTTTGCACCGCCGCCATCGTGGCCATATACCTGATGGCCAAGGGTATAATAAAGCCCCTTTAAAATTTAAAAGATCAAACAGCCCCCGGGACCTCACGCCGGAACCCGGGGGCTAAACGACAAAAAACCTGACCACAAGCCCCAAAGACCGCCACAAAAAACCATCTCTCCCCACGACACAAGGACAACGGGGGACTCCAGCCACACCCCATAGACAGGCCACGACAGTTCAGTATAATAAAAAATAGTAATGCAAATCTACATTCTCATGTGTCAGATTAACTAAATCCGCCAAAACTCGGGGCCCTTCAAAGCTCCAACGCGGAAAGGGGCACGAAGCACAAGCTCCCGATGGGGCTTTCTGACACACAAAGGGCGGTGTTCTCCCATGCCACCGAAAGGGCCGGACGTTCACCAAAGAGGGCTGTTCGGACTGCCGGGGCCCTAGTTTTTGAGGTTCCCGCCGAACCTTGGGCATGCCCCAATGGGTTGACATGCCCCTTGGGGGTTGGTCATTTACGCCGATTAATGGTATATAGTTACGCAGGGTCAATCAGCCTCTAACCTTAGGGCTTCGAACCTCACAACACGCTGGTCCGAGAAGGAAAGGTGGTAGGAATGTCTAAGAAGAAGCTGGGCCTCTTTTCATTGGTGGCCCTGGTCATAGGGTCCATGATAGGGGCGGGGGCGTTCTCCTTGCCCTCCGACATAGCACAAAGCGCCGGC
>JAOACP010000128.1 GCA_026417795.1 Thermanaerothrix sp. | reverse complement strand
TGACTGAGGTTATGGAAGAGGCTCAGACTCATGCTGAGTTAAGAATTGTTGAGGCTTTGATGCCTGGGATGCGGTATTCTTACGCTGCTCAAGAGCCTGGAACCTATGAGCCTTCTGTTAGAGAAAGCACTCGCCAAAGGCTTCTTGAGATGCTCAGGAACGGTCAGCTTGAGGATAGAGTTATAGAGATAGATGTTGTTGATAGATCTTTGCCTAGGGTTGAGGTTTTCACCGCGATGGGAATAGAGGATCTTGGAATCAACTTTCAGGATCTTTTAGGGAACATATTTCCACCGAGGATGAAGAGGAGAAAACTGAAAGTTAAAGAGGCAAGGAAGGTTCTAGAGCAAGAGGAGGCTCAGAAGCTCATAGATATGGATGAGGTGGCTCAAGAGGCTATAAGGCGAGCTGAGGAGATGGGAATAGTCTTCATAGATGAGATAGACAAGATAGTAAGCAAGGGAAGCACCTATGGTCCTGATGTCTCAAGGGAAGGAGTCCAGAGGGATCTTTTACCTATAGTTGAAGGTTCTACGGTCATAACAAAATACGGCCCTGTGAAAACGGATCACATTTTGTTTATCGCTGCTGGAGCGTTTCACACGGCTAAGCCGTCGGATCTCATACCTGAGCTTCAGGGAAGGTTTCCCATAAGGGTCGAGCTTAAACCCCTTTATAGAGAAGATCTTGAAAGGATATTGGTGGAACCCAAGAACGCTCTTGTAAAGCAGTATAAGGCTCTTTTAGCTACAGAAGGAGTAGAGCTCGAGTTTACCCCAGAGGCTATAAGTAAGATAGCTGAGATAGCCTATAGAGTTAATG
>JAOACP010000127.1 GCA_026417795.1 Thermanaerothrix sp. | reverse complement strand
CGTCAATACCGTTGCCATCACCGCGATCCAGGCCCAGGCCGAGGGCGGCGGTTGCGGGGGTGGGGCATGAAGATCCTGGTCCTCAATTCAGGGAGTTCCTCGATCAAGTACCAGCTCTTTGCGGTCGATGACTGGTCGGTCTTGGCCGGCGGGATAGTGGGGCGGATCGGCGAACCACAAGGCGAGTTTCGGTTTCATTGGGCCGATGCCAAAGGCCTCACCCGCACCCTCTATGCCGAGGACCCAATCCCCAGCCACCAGGAGGGGCTCGACCGTCTCATCCAGTCCTTACGCGCCCAGGGGGTGATCGCTGAGGTTAAGGAGATCGCGGCCATCGGGCACCGCGTCGTGCACGGCGGAGCCCATTTCAGCGTCCCTGCACGCATCGATGAGGAGGTGATCGCAGCGATCGCCTCCTGCGTGCCGCTTGCCCCCTTGCATAATCCCGGGCACCTGGCCGGGATCGCCGCGGCGCGCGCTGCCTTCCCTGGGGTGCCTCAGGTGGCGGTCTTTGATACCGCCTTTCATCAGACCATGCCGCCTGCATCCTATCGCTATGCCATCCCCGAATGGCTCTATACCGAGCACGGGATCCGGCGCTATGGGTTTCACGGTACCTCGCATCAATATGTCGCCAAACGCGCCGCAAGCCTTTTAGGCAAGCCCCTGGCGCGCTGTAACCTCATCACCCTGCACCTCGGCAATGGGGCAAGCGCGGCAGCGATCCAAGCCGGGCGCTGTATCGATACCTCGATGGGCTTAACGCCCCTAGAGGGACTCGTCATGGGCACCCGCGGGGGTGACCTGGATCCAGGTGTGATCATCTATCTTGCGCGTCACCTGGGCCTGGACATCGAGGCCATCGATCAGCTCTTAAACCGCCAAAGCGGTCTGTTG
>JAOACP010000126.1 GCA_026417795.1 Thermanaerothrix sp. | reverse complement strand
TAGCCAAGCCCAGCTCCGTGATAACCCCGGAGCTGGCGGAGGCGGGGCGCAAGATGATATCCGGCGGCAGCGGCTTCGTGGACTACAAGTTCCAGGGTGAGGGCCGGCGCACCTTCTACGCCACCACCAAGTCGGGCTTCATCCTGGCGGTGGTGTTCCCATCGGCGGAGCTTAACCGCATGGTCAGCAGCCTTGCCATTAGGCAGCTCACGATGGGCGTCTTTACCCTCATCCTGGTGGGGGCCATGCTTTGGGGGCTTGCCAGGAGCATTGTGGAGCCCGTGCGCCGCATAACCCGGGCCCTTACGAAGCTGGGGTCGCTGGACCTTACGAAGGACCAGGACGAGGAGTGGCTCAAGGAGGTTGGCAAGTCCCCCACCGAGGTGGGGCAGATGGCCAAGAGCGCCGTTACATTAAAGGAAGAGTTGAGGCACGCCATATGGGACATAGCCCAGGAGTCCAACCGGGCGGCTTCGGCGTCGGAGAACCTGGCGGCGCTGTCGGAGGAGCAGGTGGCGTCAGTGGAGGAGATAAAGGCCTCCATAGACCAGGTGGCGTCGTTGATGGAGTCCAACTCCGCGGCGCTGCAGGAGACCAACGCGGGCATAGAGGAGGTTTCAAGCGGGGCCCAGCAGGCGGCGAACTCCGCCACGGACGGAGCGGAGGCTGCGTCTAAGATGTCCGCCCTGTCGGAGCAGACAGTGCGCCAGGTGGGGGAAGTGGTGAGGGCCATAGCGGGAGTTGGTGAGGAGTCCCAGCGGACCTTCGACCGGATCCAGAAGGTGGCGGAGTCGGTGAGCGCCATATCGGGATTTGTGAACACCATAAGGTCCATAGCGGACCAGACGAACCTTTTGGCGTTGAACGCCGCCATAGAGGCGGCCCGGGCCGGAGAGG
>JAOACP010000125.1 GCA_026417795.1 Thermanaerothrix sp. | reverse complement strand
AGATGTGTATAAGAGACAGGGATATTGCCGTGGGACGCCCCTACATTTGCGAGATGAATAGTCCCCATGCATGGGATATTTCGGGGGTTATTGGGCTTACCGGCGAAGCCCGGGGGGCGGTGGTGCTTTCTTTAAAGCAAGACCTGGCCCTGACTATAACGGCTACGTTAACGGGGAGGGAGCAACCTGCCCTGAATGAGGATGTGGTCGATGCGGTGGGGGAACTCATCAATATCATCGCCGGCAATGCCAAGAAGGGCCTTGAGGAAAGTTTTAAACTGGTTATTTCTCTGCCCACCATCGTGGATGGGCCGAATCATCATATCGCCTGGCCGCTTGAACAAACCCGCATCATTTGCATTCCCTTTACGGTCCAGGGAGGAAAGGAATTCTGCCTCTCTGTGGCCCTGGAAACAAAGAGGGAGGGCTGAAAATATGAGTAAGGGGTCTTCGAATCTTTTCATCAACCTGATGACGAGCGGAAAGTTCTTCAGGGAAGACGATCCAGAAAAAATGGATATGACGATCCGGTACGTGCTCCTCAATTCCATGATATTTGTGGGTTGTACCCTTCTTGTTCTATTTGGAATAGAAAGCTTTAAAGAACAAGCACCCCTGCAGGGTATTCTGGATTTTTCCATGGCAGCGATTACGCTGGTAGGATTTGTTCTCCTTAGGACACCCGCTCCCTTTATCTGGTCTTCGGGTCTTACGGTCCTTTCGTTCATGGGGCTCTGCGCGTTTCTGGTGTATACCGGGGGGGTACAAAACTCGGGGGTTCTCTGGGCCTATTCCTTTCCTCTTTTAGCTATCTTCCTTTTGGGAATCCGTTTGGGAAGCCTCTTAACGGCCCTGCTTGGTCTATTCTTGGGAATGGTGGTTTTGATTCCAGGATTCAGTCCTCAGAAGTATGAAGCAGCCTTTGCTTTCCGCGGTATCGGCGTCTATATCCTTGTTACCCTTTGTACGATGG
>JAOACP010000124.1 GCA_026417795.1 Thermanaerothrix sp. | reverse complement strand
GCCTGAGGAAGTGGTTCTGCCGGGCCCTGGGGTTATCCGTCTGGATCCTCAAAGTACCACTGGAGCCTTTGAGTCCTCCCGTCCCGCTTTCCTTTGCCCTGCAGAAGATTCCCTACGGGCCCCCTCAAGGAACCCGGCACCCTCAAGCTAATCTGGAGGTCAGAAAGTAAGCGGTAGGGGATACCTGTAAAGCAGGCGGCTCTGCACGGGCCCCCTTTGCCTTCGGCGCCCCCTTTGCCTTCTTTTTTCTTCGTGATATACCCATATTCATGGCAACCATTCTCGTCCTCAATTGTGGAAGCTCCACCATCAAATTTCAGCTTTTAGACATGCCGGCGGGCAGGCGGCTCCTTAAGGGGGCTATCGAAAAAATCGGCCAGCAGGAAAGCAAGGGCCGCATTTCCTACGATGCATCCCTGGAACCCTGGTTCCGCCGCTTTTCCTCCCCTCAGACAGAACGCCCTTCCAGCAAAGGCAGCCCGCCTTCTCTCGAAGAATCCCCCCCGGCCATCCCCTACGCCGGCGCCTTCGACTGGCTCTTTGCCCACCTTCCCCCCACCCTTCCCCTCGATGCGATTGGGCACCGGGTCGTCCACGGGGGGCCCTACTTTAACCAGACGGTGCGGATTACCCAGGAAGTGGTGGAACACATCCAGGCCTGCAGCAGCCTTGCCCCCTTACACAACCCTGTTCAATTAGAAGGCATCCGCCTGTGCGAAAGGTACCACGGGGAAATTCCCCAATTTGCCTCCTTTGACACGGCCTTTCACCGGGACAAACCGGAAGTGCACCGCATCTTTTCCCTTCCCCGACAGCTCTGTAAACAGTTTGGCTACGAAAAATACGGCTTCCATGGGGCAAGCCACCGCTACGTGGCCCGCCGGGCCGCCGCCCTGCTTCAGCGCCAGGCGGGGGCGCTCTTCGAGCGCTGCACGCCGATAGATTTGTGAGAGGAGGGCATCCGCCTGAGATATTGTTTCCGGCGCGTGGAGCAGGAGCTGTCTCT
>JAOACP010000123.1:285-1012 GCA_026417795.1 Thermanaerothrix sp. | reverse complement strand
AAACAGAAGCGCTTGAGTTCAAAGAAATATACGGACTAGAAGTGGTAGTTATCCCAACACACAGACCAATGAGAAGGAAAGACCATGCGGATGTTATATACAAAACAAAGGAAGAAAAGTGGAGAGCGGTGGTGGAGATCATAAAGCAGGAGCACGCAAAGGGAAGACCCATACTGGTGGGAACTGTTTCCATTGAAGATTCGGAACATCTTTCAAGGCTTTTGCAAAAGGAAGGAATAAAACATAACGTGCTAAACGCAAAACATCACGAAAGGGAGGCAGAAATCATAGCTCAGGCCGGTAGAATAGGGGCGGTTACCATTTCCACCAACATGGCTGGGAGAGGAACGGACATACTCCTCGGTGGAAACCCAGAGTATTTGGCAAGAGAGATACTCAGGTCAAAGGGAAAAAGCCCTGAGGATGCTACGGAAGAAGAGTGGAAAGAGGCACTGGAAAAGGCCTATAGAATAACGGAAGAAGAAAAGAAAAAGGTCGTAGAGCTCGGTGGTCTGTTGGTTATTGGAACGGAAAGGCACGAATCTAGGAGGATAGACAACCAGCTGAGGGGTAGGGCTGGAAGACAAGGTGACCCTGGTGAGTCAAGGTTTATCCTCTCCTTAGAGGATGACCTCATGAGAATATTCGGGGGTGATAGGGTTAAAAAGCTCATGGATATACTTAAAATACCGCCGGGAGAACCCATAGAGAGCGGTATGGTCACAAA
>JAOACP010000123.1:0-275 GCA_026417795.1 Thermanaerothrix sp. | reverse complement strand
CCATGAGAAGAGACATACTCGAAGCCAAAGGTCTAGAAGACTACCTTAAGGAGTTTTTGTTTGAACTCATATCGCAAAAGGTGCAAGAGCTTTTAAAGGAGGAAGAGCCAGAACTTTGGGAACTTAAACCCTTGGAAGACTATCTTAGAGAGATTACAAACCACGAATTAGAAATACCAAAGGCGAGGGACAAAGAAGAGCTTATAAACCTTATATACGAGAAAGTCCTTGAACTTTTGGAAGCCAAAAAGTCTGAGCTGGGTGAGGAGGTATAC
>JAOACP010000122.1 GCA_026417795.1 Thermanaerothrix sp. | reverse complement strand
GGAGCATGATATCCCTGTTCTGGGTTGCCTCTTTACCGGTAGGACGGAGGAATTCCGGGCTCTGTCCTGCCACAAGTTCTTTAAGATCAAGCCAGTTCTTCCTCCCTGCCGCGGGGTCCGCCGTAGCGGGGGTATGTACGGACCGGACAAACAGTTTGTGCCGCAGCGATGGGGATTGCTTTTCTGCTTCGTCCACATGGTCCATAACGACAGGATCATCAACCGCCACAATGGCTTCGATGTCAGCGGCTTTACAACGATACACAATATCCTTAGGGGTAAGCAGATGGGTTGCGGGAATAGCGATGGCCCCCAGTTTATGCAGCGCCAACAGGGTGGGCCAGTATTCATAACGCCGTTTCAAGATGAGCATGACGGGGGTTCCCTTCCGAATCCCCAGGGAAGAAAGGGCGTTGGCCGTTTGGTTCGTCCGCTCTTGCAATTCGCCATAGGTAAATTCCGCCGAAGCCCCCCGTTCATCGCACCACACCAGGGCCCGTTCATTGGCCCGTTTTCGAGCCAGTTCATCCATTACATCATAGGCAAAGTTAAAATTTTCAGGAACCCGGACAGAAAAATTCTGAACAAAATCTTCGTAGGAGGAAAATTCGAGGGTAGATAGATATTTTGTCAACATGGCCAGCTCCTATAAACTAAAGAATAACCGCGAGGAAACGCACCGCCTTTCCTCCCAGGGCCTTCATACCATGGGGCTCAGAAGAATCAAAATACACCGCGTCTCCCGCATCGAGGTCCATTTCGTGGGTTCCAATGGTAATCCGCATGGTCCCTTCGAGCACATAGTCGAATTCCTGGCCGGGATGGCTGTTGAGGGCAATGGGATGCTGTTCCGATTCGGCGGGGATTTCCACCAGGAAGGGTTCTGCCTTTCTATGTTGAAAATTGGCAGCCAGGCTCCAGTAACGGTAGGAACTGCGCCGATACACCTCAGGACCTCGTCCTTTACGGGTCAGACAATAGGTTCTCAGTTTAGGGGCCTCGCCAGTGATAAGC
>JAOACP010000121.1 GCA_026417795.1 Thermanaerothrix sp. | reverse complement strand
AGCGAGTAATCATGAAATGTGACATATGTGGGGAGCGCGAGGCCATCGTTTTTATTCATCAGGTAGGAAGCGAAGGTCCCACAGAGCTTCATTTGTGCGAGGTCTGCGCACAAAACCATGGCCTGGTACATCTTTCGGAGGATGTCGGAAAGGCCCTGATGGAACTTATTAAAAATTTTCCTCAGCCGGCTCGAACCAATCGGGGGAAAAAGAACGGGGGAAACGAATTCTGCCCCTTTTGTGGTACCACCTGGCGGGATATCCAGAAATCCCAGCGGGCCGGCTGTTCCCGCTGTTATGCCATATTTAAAAACCTTTTAAAGAAAGAAATTCTTTCTTATGGGAAAGAAGGGGGATACAAGGGCCGTCTTTCGGTGGCTCTCCGCAATCAGCAGAATCGGCAGAATGAGCTAGAACGGCTACGGAAACTGTTGCAGCAGGCCCTTGAAAAAGAGCGATATGAGGAAGCGGCACAGTATCGGGACGCAATTCAACAGTTAGAACAAGGAGCATAATCCTATGGAGCCTTCGCTGGTGCTACCCTGGTTTTCTTCGAGTGTTCCTCAGGATGTGGTCCTGTATAGCCGTATAAGTATCCGGAGAAACCTGGAGGGCTTTCCGTTCCCTTCCCGGCTGCCGGAGGTGGAACGAAAACCCCTGCGAGAAAAACTCAAAGCCGCCATTGCTCAGGTAGATACCTCTTTTCATCCTGTGGAATCGGATACTCAGAACGTTTTCCCCGGGAAAGATGCAGGGGGGCTTACGCTTCTTTCTTCCCCCGCCGTACGGGAACTCTATCCCCTTTTCCCTTTTTCGGTCCCCGAAGATGAGGAGGCCTGTATATGGCGCCCCTCAGGAAATTTGTATTACCTTGGAGGGGAAGATCACCTGCAGGCTGTGTTTACTCGAGGGGGGCTTTCCTTCCGTTCGTTGTGGAAAGACCTGGTTCAGATCGATGAAGCCTTAGATAAGACGCTTCAGTGGGCCTGCCATGAGGAATTCGGTTTCTTAACGTCCGATGTTAGCC
>JAOACP010000120.1 GCA_026417795.1 Thermanaerothrix sp. | reverse complement strand
GAGTACCAGACGGGTAAGGTTGGCTGGGGCCATAGTTACTATGAGCATGCCATTAACGCGGCCCATCGAGCCCGAGTACGAAAGCTCGTGTTGTTTCACCATGACCCCAATCGGAGCGACCGGCAACTTCAGTATCTTGAAAGCCAGTATCAGAAGATTATAGCGGGGCGCACTTCCCTTCAACTTATGATGGCCCGGGAAGGTCTTGTGGTCCGGGCCGATGAATAGGATCCCCCGTTTATTCCCTCGGGGTAACCCTGTCGGCGGGGAGTGCCGTCATTCAAGAGACTTTACACGGCAGCCTGCCGTAACTTCCCGGTTCAACCCATAACGGCGACTATTTCGTTGGTAGAACCTAACAATTCAGGTCGCACCAGGTTATCCTGGAGTTTTGTACCGTTGAGGTATACCTCTGTAACCCCTTTGCATACCCCCTGCGGGTTTTCTACGCGGATGGTAAGATTCTTACCCCGGAACCGCCGCTCCACGGTAAAGCCCTTCCACTGAGAGGGGATACAGGGATCGATGCGAAGCCCCTCATATTCGGGCCGAATGCCGAGGATGTACTGGGTAAGGCTGTAGTAAGTCCAGGCTGCCGCCCCGGTAAGCCAGGATACCCGGGTGTTCCCTGGCCGCGGTGAATAGATGGAATAGGTGGTTTGGGCCTGAACGTAGGGCTCGCTCTGCCGGATTTCTGCCCGGTCATTATAGGCCGCGGGCAAGGCCGCTTTACAATAGGCATAGGCCTGCTCCCCATGGCCAAGCAGGGTCTCCGCGATGATTCCCCAGCCCTGGGTATGGTTAAAGATCCCCGCATTTTCTTTTATACCCTGCAGGAATACCACCGCCCGCATGACATCCACCGTGGTTTTCCTAAAGGGCGGGGCACAGAGCATAAGCCCATATGGGGTGGCAAGCTTTTCTTTTACCGTGGCCATGGCCTTCTCTGCCTGCTCTGGGGTGGCGGCCCCCGAAATTACCGCCCATACCTGGGTATTGAGGTATACCTGGCCTTCTTCGTAGTCCCTGGTCC
>JAOACP010000119.1 GCA_026417795.1 Thermanaerothrix sp. | reverse complement strand
AACCGATTGAGCCGGCCCTTCCTCGTCGTATCATTACCATGTACCTCATGCCCCGCATTCTGCGGATGGAATGGGCCCTGGAAGCCTTTACCACCGGCGATCGGCGGGTACTGGAGGAAATCCTTATTCGAGACCCCCGGACCCGTTCCTATGAACAGGTGCAGAAAGTCTGGGACGCAATCTTTGCGCTTCCCTTCCACGAAGAACTACGGCAATATTTTCACGTTTCCAAAAAATAGGTTTCTCTTTGAAGGGGCGACCTCTGGGTGCCCCTCGCAGAAGAGGGGTGTTGTCTGGCCTCTGGCTGGTGGCCCCCCTCGCAGAAGGGGGAGCCGCCGGAGAATCCCCCTTTCCCACATATTCACGCCATAAAAAAGTGAGCTACCTTCTGGTCCTCTGGCCGGCGGTGCCCTTCCGCAGGGAAGGAAGGGTAACGGGTGCGCCCTGCGCCCCATCGATACTCGGCGACACAAAGCCGGACCTATATCGTTCCATCCATCAACATAGGGCACCTTCCTTAAAAAAAGACCCGGCATGTGCCGGGCTCTTTTTTATACCCCCGAATAGGCCATGAACCCCCCATCCACAGGAATCACCGCACCGGTTACAAAACCAGAAGCCCCCTCGTCGCAGAGCCAGAGGGCTGCCCCGATGAGGTCTTCCGGCTTACCAAGGCGTCCCATTGGGGTATGGGTAATGATCTTGCCGGTTCGGGTTGTGGGGCTGCCATCGGGATTCCACAGGAGGTGTTTGTTTTGTTCGGTGGAGAAAAATCCGGGGGCAATGGCGTTTACCCGGATTCCCGCGGGGGCAAAATGAACGGCGAGCCATTGCGTCAGGTTATTGATAGCCGCCTTGGCGGCGCAGTAGGCGAGGCCTTTGGTCATTGGGGCAAAGGCCCCCATGGAGGAAATATTGATAATCACCGCCCCTTGTTTCTCTACCATATCTTTAGCAAAGGTTTGTGTAGGCAGCAGGGTTCCGATAAAATTCAGGTTGAAAACAAACTCAACCCCCTTGGGATCCAGATCAAAGA
>JAOACP010000118.1:784-1041 GCA_026417795.1 Thermanaerothrix sp. | reverse complement strand
GCCGTGAGGAGCTGGCACACCAGGGGATCCCAGCTGGGAAGAAGTACGGTTTTATCCCGGGGGAAGATCTTCGCCGGCGGGGCGCTTCCCTTAGAACCGGGGGAACTGGCTGTATCCACTGCTTCGCCTTGCGGGGCAGTTTTTGTCTGGCCCGGCTCTTTTGTAGATGCATTTCTTTGCAGGGTCGAAAAATGATTGCGGAAGGCCCGAACTGCCGCCTCTACCCGGGTTTCGTAGCCCACCGCCGAGTCGTGTTC
>JAOACP010000118.1:0-774 GCA_026417795.1 Thermanaerothrix sp. | reverse complement strand
TTTTCCGCCTCGTCCAGGATCCGTTTAAAGGTTTCCATCGCAAAAGAATCGGGTCCGCATTTAAAGGATGTTACCAGCACCGGATACACCTGGGGGTTATCCCGGCAATACAAAGCGGTTTCCACCACCTTTGAAGCATAGTACCAATGGTAGGCCTGGAGTTGATGTTCCTGCTGCCACTGTTGAGATGGAGGCAGCATATCGTGGAAAAACACTTTAAGGCCGTGTTCCGCAAAGAGATCGGGAATTCCCTTATTCATCCCCTTACTCAGGGCCGTATAGGGTCGCCCCGTAAGAACGATGGCGAATTCCTCTTCTTCCGGTCGTACCTTGGTGTACAGTTCTTTCAGGGTTTCATCGTAGGCCCGCTTTATCCGGTGAATGTCCCGGAGAAGTTTTTCAATAAGAGAGGGGCGGGGAAGTTCAATCCCTAATTTCTGGTAGAGGGGGCGGAGGCTTTCCCGCAGTTCTTCTACCGCCTGTTCGCTTTTCCCAAAGGGGGCGTACACCAGGGGGCGCAGAAGGCGTTCCGGCGCACCGGTAGCCACGGAGATCAGCATGGGAACGTACTGGGAATAATTGCAGTAAAAACGGCGTTCCCCATCGTTGGTGGCGGGCCTTTGGTCCTGCCGCGGGGGGGCTTCAAGATAAATAGGCATGAACACGTAATCACAGCTGTGGAGCAGCGCCGCTGTCTGGCCGTGGATCATCGAAATAGGGGCACAGAAGTCGGCCCCCGCAATTCGCTTGCCCTCGATAAGGCTTGTGCTGGTA
>JAOACP010000117.1 GCA_026417795.1 Thermanaerothrix sp. | reverse complement strand
GTCCGGGGTCCCCTATTTTTTAGAAAAGGCAGGATGCCAGTATGACCTATACAGTACAAAAGAAAGTGATTATCACCCTCTTTCTATGTGTTCCCTTGTTGTTACTCCTTGTCTTTGGGTATCTTCCCATCCTTAATATGATTGGCTACAGCTTTACCCGTTGGGATGGGCTGGGCAAAAAGGAATGGGTTGGGCTAGCCAACTACCTGGAACTTTTTACGCGGATAGAGAATTTCCGGGTCTTCTTTGTGAGTATTTACTATTTTGTAGGAGCCTTTATCCAACTTGCCCTGGCCCTCTTTTTTGCAACCCTCCTGAATTTTCCTATCAAAGGACAAAACATCTTTAAAGGAATTTTATTTTTTCCCAACTTGATTAATGGGGTGGCTATTGGTTTTATCTTTTTGTATTTTTTCCGAGATACCGGTACTTTAAATACCTTCCTTCGCTTTCTTGGCTTTAAAGGGCAAATTCTCTGGCTTACCGATCCCCGGGTAATCAACTATTCCCTTGCGGCAACATCCATTTGGCGATACATGGGCTTTAACATGGTTATGTTCCTTGGGGCCTTTCAGTCTATTTCGCAAGAGATTTATGAAGCCGCCGCCCTTGATGGGGCAGAGCGGTGGGATCTTTTTCGGTACATCATGTTCCCCATCATAAAACCGGTGGTTAAATTGAATCTTATCCTTTCAATTAAGGGTGCCCTCAGTGTATTCGAAATTCCCTACATCATGACCGGTGGTGGCAATGGAAGTTCTACCTTTGTTATTCGAACCATCGATACGGCTTTTAAATTCAATAAAATCGGCCTGGCCTCAGCCATGGCGGTGGTCCTTACCATCATTATTTTACTTATCACCGCTATTCAGGAAAAAATGTTTAAAGAGGAGCGCTACCTATGACTATTAAAGAACGGGATTTTTTCTTTCGCCTTGCCCAGTATGTCGTTCTAGGACTTGCCGCTCTCATCACCCTTCTACCTATTATTGTGGTGTTTCTCGGAGCGTTTAAAACAAACCAGGAATTTGCCACCACAGGCCCCTTCGAGCTTCCCCATAGTTTTCTCTACCTTGAGAATTTTAAAGTAGCTATCCAGCAG
>JAOACP010000116.1 GCA_026417795.1 Thermanaerothrix sp. | reverse complement strand
CAGTAACAGCAGGGCCAGCCGCCTGACCTTTCCTTTATTCCCAGCCTCAATCGCCCGGGTGTGCAGGCGCAGCTCGCCGTTCTCGTGATAGCCCACCGCTGTTCGTTCCTTGCTTACCAGCACCACCCCTGTGGGCAGGGCCATACCTCCGATCAGTTCCATATCCCTTGAAGTATAGGGCAACCGGGCCGTCGAAGAGGGTCTACGCTACTGCGGTACGTAACGCCCCGCCATGGCCGCGATCAACCGGCCCCGCGATACCACGCCGAGCAGCCGGCCCTGCTCATCCAGGACGGGGAGGGGCACCGCGGTTTCGCTAAACAACGGCAGGGCCTCTTCCAGGGTCTGCCCAGGGGAAAGCCCCGAGAGAGGCTCCAAAAAACCCTCCAGCCCGCTTTTTTCCCCTTGCGTTTTGAGCGCCTCCGCCAGTTTTTCCGCCCGCACCATTCCCCGAAAAAATCCGCTGCGATTTACCACATAGGCGTTCACAGCGCCCGCCTGGCCCATCTTGCGCAGCGCCGCCCGTGGGCCGTCCCGTTCCAGCACCACGGTCACAGGCTCCTGCACCAGCTCCTCCACCTTGTAGATCTTGGCGGGATTAACACCGGACAAAAAGGCGGCCACATAATCGTCTGCAGGGCGGGCCAGAATCTCCTCCGCGGTTCCTACCTGCACCACCTCCCCGTCCCGCATGATGGCGATACGGTCTCCCAGCCGCATGGCCTCGTCGAGGTCGTGGGTTACAAAGACGATGGTCTTCTTAAGTTCGTGCTGCAGGCGCAAAAGCTCATCCTGCATCTCCCTGCGGATCAGGGGATCCAGCGCACTGAAGGCTTCGTCCATGAGCAGGATGGGGGGGTTGGCGCAAAGGGCCCGCGCCAGGCCCACCCGCTGCTTCTGCCCCCCCGACAACTGCGCCGGGAAGTGCTTCTCGTAGCCAGAAAGCCCCACCCGTTCCAGCCAGACCATGCCCTGCTCCTCCCGTTCCTTACGAGGAAGCCCTTTGAGTTCCAGTGGGAAGGTCACGTTTCGCAGGATGTTGTAGTGCGGAAGTAGAGCGAAATGCTGGAAAACCATGCCGAAGGTATCCTGGCGGAACCTTAGC
>JAOACP010000115.1 GCA_026417795.1 Thermanaerothrix sp. | reverse complement strand
GGCATATATAACGCCGCGGGGACCCTGGTTCGAAACTTTAGTTTCACCAACGCAAGTCCCGCTGGAACCAGTACCACCGCCCCTGCAAGTCTTATCTGGGACGGGAAGAACGACACGGGACAGATTGTTCCCGATGGGGTGTATACCTATCGGATAAGCGCCACAGACCGGGCCCAGAACACGGGGAACACCGAGTTAGGCAATATCATCGTAAACACCGAGCGACCGGTGGTAAGTCTTCTCATTAATGATAGCTTCTTCTCGCCCAATGGCGATGGAATAAAGGATACCCTGGTGTTAAGTCCGGGGGTTCCCGTAAAAGAAGGGATAACCCGCTGGGATCTAAGTATTTTGGATGGTTCTGGCGCGGTACGGCGAATCTTTGAAGGTACCACCATGGCCCCACCGGCCCAGGTCATTTTTGATGGAAAATCAGGAGAGGGGGCCCTCTTACCCGAAGGAACGTATCAGGCCCAATTACGGGTTACCTACCAGAACGGCCATGTGGCGATCACCAAATCGCCTTCTTTTGTGCTCGATATAACCGCCCCAACGGCCCGGGTGGTGGCATCCTATCCGGCCTTCTCTCCCAACAACGACGGGAACCTGGACGAAATGGAGTTTACCCAGGATAGCAGCGAAGAAATCCAGTGGACCGGCGAAATCCGCCTGGTGCAGGAAGCAGGGAAGGCCCCCGTGGCAAGCCGAACCGGTGAAGGGACAGGCATATTGATGCGCACCTTTACTTTCAGTGGGAAAGTAGACCCCCGCATCACCTGGGATGGTCGAGATTCCCAGGGGCGACCGGTACCTGATGGGGTGTATGAGTATCGACTGGTCAGCACTGACCGGGCAGGAAACCGGGGAGCCTCTAATGCGGTACAGTTTACCCTTACCACCGCCGATACGCCGGTACTTGTGAATACCGACACCCGGGCCTTCTCTCCCAATGGCGATAGGGTAAAGGATACGCTCACCATTATTCCACAGCTTCAGGTAACCGAGGGGATTGCAAGCTGGCGGCTCGAAATTCTAGACAGCCAGAATACGCCGGTTCGCATCTTTGAAGGGCGGAACACGGTACCCCAAAACACCGTATGGGATGGGAAGAAC
>JAOACP010000114.1 GCA_026417795.1 Thermanaerothrix sp. | reverse complement strand
TGCCGACGCCTTAACCCCTTCTTTTTTACCTACCACGAAAAGGGGCGTCCCTACGGGCTCCTTAAGATGGCCTGTTCGCTGGATGGGAAAATCGGCTGGCCTTCGGAGGATAGAGATCCCCCCAGAGCCATCCCTCCCAACAACCAGAATGGTACCCACCACGATAAGGGCGAGCCCCAATCTTTTTCAGTCATTGTACCGTCCCGACAAACCGGGTCCCGTTGGATCAGCGGGGAAGCCTCCCATCAAGACGTGCACCGGCTTCGGGCCCACTACCAGGCGATTCTCTGCGGCATCGGAACGGTTCTTGCGGATAACCCCCTGCTGACTACCCGGCTGTATCCGGGGAAAAATCCCCTGCGGGTGATTGTAGATAGCCAGCTTCGGATCCCCCTGGCTTCCCGGATTGTACAAAGTGCCGCCCAGGTTCCCACCATCGTGGCCACCTGCGCTTCTCCTGAAGATCCTAAGGCACGAGCCTTACAGGAACGGGGTATCCGCGTTCTTTCCCTGCCACCAATGGCAAAACCTCAACCTGATCCGGAATATGTTCCAGAACCGCATCCAGCTACGCCAGGGAACAGCCATGGCTTTCCA
Source organism: Thermanaerothrix sp. (assembly GCA_026417795.1). Classification (NCBI taxonomy): domain Bacteria; kingdom Bacillati; phylum Chloroflexota; class Anaerolineae; order Anaerolineales; family Anaerolineaceae; genus Thermanaerothrix; species Thermanaerothrix sp. Next base: position 519 of record JAOACP010000114.1, on the reverse strand, counting down.
AAGCAATCAAAAAACCCCAGGACCAGCCCTGAGCGGGTTGATCTCAGGGAATTGGCACTACACCTTGGAAAAGAGGGTATCACCAGCCTGCTGATTGAAGGGGGTAGTCGTATCGCCGCAAGCGCCCTGGCCGCAGGGATTGTGGATAGGGTCCGCCTGTATGTGGCGCCCTTTTGTATAGCCGATCCAGCGGCCCCTTCCTTACCCCATCCAGAAAGCGGGACGCCCCGAGAAGGGAACCCTCCGTTTTCTATCCCCTGCCTTACCAATAAAGCGGTTCCCTTTTACGCAAAAGGCCCTCTTTCAGCCCTACTTTCCCGACTAACAAACATCACCCTTTCCCCCTGTGGGGAAGACATCATTATTGAGGGGAACCTATGTTCACCGGTATCATCAAGGAAATAGGATATATCCAGAACGTATATCGGGGCACCCATTCTCTGCAACTACAGATTCGGTGCCAAAAAACACTTTCCTCCCTTACGGTTGGGGAAAGCGTAGCCGTAAACGGTGTATGCC
>JAOACP010000113.1 GCA_026417795.1 Thermanaerothrix sp. | reverse complement strand
ACTTCAGGAAGAGTGGAACCGTTTAGAAGGCTCTGTTGATCCGGTTGTCTTTACCGAAGTACAGCAACGTTTTGTGCAGCAGGAAGAAAATGCCCGACAGTGGCGGGATGTGATTAACAGCTTTTTCTACCGAAAAAGTGGCATCCCCGATGAAAAGGGTCGGCCCATTTATTAACAATGACAGAAAGGATGCGCGACGGGAGGTAGTTCGATTCAGCGGGGCCTTTCTAGGTCTCTATCAGAAAAAACTCCTATAGCGAAAAGAAAAAGAAAAAACTATGCTAAAAGGGCGCTCCTAAAAATTATCCCCTGAGGGGAAAAAGCCCAAAGAGTGCCCTTCCGCTTCGCGGAAGAAGAGAAGGAGTTGTTTCATGACAAAACAGACAGAAGGCTCTCAGAACCATCAAGAACGGATACAGGCGTTGATCCGTGAGATGAGTCTCGAAGAAAAGATGGGACTCATGATCCACCGAGCTCGAGGGATCCCCCGCCTGGGGATCCCCGATTACAACTGGTGGAACGAGGCTCTCCACGGGGTGGCAAACAACGGGGAGTCCACGGTTTTTCCCCAGGCCATAGCCCTGGGTGCCACCTTCGATCCCGATCTGGTACACCGGGTGGCCACGGCGATTTCCCTGGAAGCCCGGGCAAAGTTCAACGCCGTAGGAAAAAATCAGGCAGATAAATACCATCGGGGGCTTACCTTTTGGGCCCCCAATATCAACATCTTTCGGGACCCCCGCTGGGGACGGGGGCAGGAAACCTATGGAGAGGATCCCTACCTGACAAGCCAGATGGGGACCGCCTTTGTGCGGGGTATCCAGGGGGATGATCCCTATTACCTCAGGGCCGCAGCCTGTGCCAAACACTATGCGGTACACTCCGGTCCTGAAGGGTTACGTCATACCTTTGACGCCCGGGTAAGTCCAAAGGATCTGGAAGAAACATACCTCCCCGCCTTTAAAGCCCTGGTTCAGGCAGGGGTGGAAAGCGTCATGGGGGCTTATAACCGGGTGAATGGGGAGCCCGCCTGCGGAAGTCCCTTCCTTTTGCAGAAAAAACTCCGGGAGGAGTGGGGCTTTGCTGGTCATGTAGTCTCCGATTGCCTGTCTCTTATACAC
>JAOACP010000112.1 GCA_026417795.1 Thermanaerothrix sp. | reverse complement strand
CTATAGAACCACCCACAGTGGCATCATAGGCTGGCGCACTTGTCCCATTCGTGCTCACAAAGTACTTGACTCCCTCAAGACCATTCGCATCACTTGCGAGGGAGTTAAAGGTTACTGTTTTATTGACTTTATTTGCTGTGGCATATTTGGTAAAGCTCGTGATTTCTACAACAGGCTTGGTATCGTCGAATACAATCCGGCGGGTAAGGCTTGTCTTTTTCCCCGCGAGATCTTCCACGGTGATCCGATAGGTGTACTCCGCATCCACCAGGGTTAAGGCCGCGGGATTCCCCGGATCCCGGGGAAGGTTGTTCACAGTCACGGAGCTCGTGGTTCCACTGACAGCCCCGGAGTAGATAGTAACGTAGGCCCCGCTTCCCTGTTGCTGTTCTACGAGGATACTCTTTAGTTGATACGTATCTCCCACCGTTGTGGCAAGACTAAAGGTAGCGTTCCGGTATTCCCCATCACCAACGGAAACTCCGCTGATGGTGGGATTGGCCTTATCAAGATAGAACTGTAAACTCTGGGGAGTACTCACGTTGCCTGCCAGGTCTTCTGCATAGACCCAGAATTTTTTGGAACCCTCCAGAGCAGTTGAAAGGTCAACCGTAGCGGACCAATTCACGTTTCCTGCCAGACTTGTCCATGCCGCATTTCCGACAGCGGGGGGTGTATCGGTTTCGTTACCGATCCAGTAGTAGATGGTCTTAATACCGGTGGTGTCGTTCGCGGCTCCATCAAAGCGGGCAAGGCTTTCGAACCAGGAACCAGCGGCGGCCGGATTGGTGATGCTGATGGTGGGGGGCACCGTATCCAGGCGAATCTGGTGGCTTATGACGGTTTGTTTGTTAAAGAAATCCTGGGCCAGAATATAAAAGGTTTTTGTTTCGTCGATCCCCGCATTCACGGTGTAAGAGTAGGACCAGGTGCCGTCACTTGCGACGGTTACCAGGGTATTGTTGGCCGTATCAGTAAAATCTGCATTCAACGTACGGACGATAACCGCCTGGGTGCCCGCTGTGCCTGAGTCAAGGTCTTTCAGGGCAAAGCTATCGCTGGCAGTTCCCTGGATCTGGAAAGTCCCGAGGCCTTTGTAACTACCGTAACTGGGAGAATTAACTGCCAGGGACGGAGG
>JAOACP010000111.1 GCA_026417795.1 Thermanaerothrix sp. | reverse complement strand
CATCCACATGGCCCGGGCGGTTTTCCCGGCGATGGCACAACAGGGCAGCGGCCGAATCATCAATGTATCATCTTTGGCAGGCCTTGTAGGAGTTTTTGGATACACCGCCTATGGGGCAAGCAAATTCGGGGTCATCGGCTTTTCGGAAACCCTTCGGGCCGAAGCCCGTCGCTATGGTATCACCGTTCAGGTACTTTGCCCCCCTGACACGGATACGCCCCAATTGGCCGAAGAAAACCAATACAAGCCTCCAGAAACTCGCCGGATTGCCGGAAATGCCCGATTGCTTTCTCCCGACCAGGTAGCCCAGCGGGTAATCGCAAAGCTTTCAAGTTCATCATTCTATATTTTCGCGGATACCGAAAGTGCCCTCATTTATCATCTCCACCGACTCTTTCCACGACTGGTAGAGCGGATCATGGACTGGCAAATCAAAGATGTCCAAAAGACAAAGCAGGCTATTCCATCAAAAGAGAAATAAAGGAAGGAACATCATGGGAACACGAGAAGATCTATTTAGCAAGTGTTACGCCTTTACCGCCGCCGAAGAGGCCCGAAAAGAAGGGTGGTATCCCTACTTCCGTCCTATCGAAGCGAACCGGGGAAACAAGGTAATCATCGAAGGCCGAGAGATGATTATGGCGGGGTCCAACAACTACCTCGGCCTTGCCTTTGACGAACGGGTCCGAGAAGCCGCTATTAAGGCGGTAGAAAAGTACGGCACCAGTTGTTCCGGTTCCCGCTTCATGAATGGCACCCTGGCTCTTCACGAAGAACTCGAGTGGCGCCTTGCCCGCTTTGTTGGTAAAGAGGCGGCCCTTACCTTTACCACGGGCTATCAGACTAATTTAGGGAGCATCTCCGCCCTTGTCGGTCGGGGCGACCATGTGGTAACCGACAAATTCGACCACGCTTCCATCATGGATGGCATCTTTTTAAGCACCGGCCTTAACAAACACGTGAATTTGCATCGATTCAAGCATAATGATATCGACGATTTACAGAAGGTTTTAGAAAAAATTCCCCCAGGGGAACCCATCCTCATCGTACTCGATGGGGTCTTCAGCATGGAGGGGGATACCGCCCGGCTTCCCGAAATCCGTAAAATTGCCGACCAGTTCGGGGCCCGAATCTATCTTGATGAGGCCCACGCCATCGGGGTTATTGGCCCTACCGGCCG
>JAOACP010000110.1 GCA_026417795.1 Thermanaerothrix sp. | reverse complement strand
GGTCGGGGTCGTTGAAGGGCGGGTACTGCTTCCGGGGCCCGTAATTGAAAAAGGGGTACCAGCCCCGCCTATTCGGGTGGTGGAATTCCGTACCCCTCATGCTCACCCCGGCTTCCACGGCGTTGAGCTGGGGCTGCCCGCCGGAGTACCATACGAAATCAAGCCCGAGATAGGCGGTAATGTAGCTCCATTCGTAATTAGCAATGCGGATGGTTTCGAAATCCGGCATCTCCAGCCGCCAGGAAAGCCCGTGCCCAATCTTTACCCCGGAAAATTTTTGGCCGGTGCATTTGCCCCGGCCGAGGGTCTTTACCCGGTAGACCATTTCCACCGCCATGTTCCGCACCCCCTAGGCCAGGAGGACGGCCGCGTAGACCGCTATTCCCGACCAGCCTCCGGCCGCGTCAATATGAGCCGCAGTTATTGTAATATAGCTGTACCCTTCTCCCCCACCGGTCTGGGCGGCGTTTATTTTCTGGTGGCCCGACCAGACCCCGAGAACCTTGTTAATGGTGCCCGAGAAGTTCAGGGTAACGGTAGGCGAATCCGCCGACACCGTGCCCGAGCGGCGCTCGAATTTCGCGGAGGTAAGGTAATTCGTGGGAATATCGCTGGTAAGGGCTATCGTCCTCCAGCCGTAAGGGGTAAACAGCCTCAGATGGTAATCGTCCGGCTTGTAGAAGACCCTCCCTTCGGCGCCGGCCGGCGTAGAGGAGAGGGGCCGAAAATACACAAACTCGGTTTTCACCCCGCCGCCGCTGCCGGGCTCAGTGGAAAGGTTTTTGGGCACCACCAGATCGCCCTCGGGGGTGAACTCGAAAATCTGCTTCGGCCCGCCGCTGTAGGGCACGGTGTAGATTTGCACGTACAGACCGTTACTGTCCAGAAACGTCTCGCCGGAGGCCATAAGCCTCATATACTGCGAGGCCCGCAATTCTAGGAAATAGCCTACGATGTCGCTGTTGGCCCGCAGTACCCCCCGGAGTTGGCCATCCTTCCAGAACTGTAGCTGATCGAAAAGGAGCTTAAACCCTATGGTGCTTCCGCCTGGGTAGCCGGTAAGGCCTTCGCTGTCCATTACCAATCTGTCGCCGGTCGGCGAGGTGCGGAAGGTGCTGCCTATGATGGTGCTCCCCTTTATCGTTACTCCCGATATATGGCCTGCCTCGATTATTCCCTGGTCTGTCCAGAGC
>JAOACP010000109.1 GCA_026417795.1 Thermanaerothrix sp. | reverse complement strand
CGGTACACCTGTACCCTGTTTGCTTCCCCCAGGTGTTGATTCACCAGGAGTCCCTCATAGGTGGCAACGGCTATGCGGTAACGAGCGTCCCCTGTCCGTGGAGCACCGGCGATATTTTTCTCCTGTGGAACGGCTGAACGGTTTTTCTGGCAGGCTACCGGGGAAAGGGACTTACCAGAAGCTTTATCTTCTTGTTTCTTATTCTTTTCCTGGGAAAAACTAAGGTCCTGGTCAAGGAAACCCGCCGCATCGGCGCGGCAGCGGGTACAATGATACATCTGGGGAAGATAGGCCCCCGCTCGCTCTCGAGCCTTTTGCACCATCTCTGAAGAAGGGGGGGGCAAACGGGCAAAAGGGGTTCCCTTAACAGGATACAGGGGAAGAATATTCATGATATCCACCCCGAGAGAAGCAAGGTGCTGGGCCAGGATACCCACCTCATGTTCGTTTATACCCGGCACGAGTACCGTATTCACCTTTACCAGGATGTTCGCCCTTTTCAGCAAGGGAATACTGGAAAGCTGCTCCTGGAGTAGATAGGCCGCAGCTTCGTAACCATTAAGGGTCTGTTTCCCCTTACGAACCCAGGCATACAAACGTTGCCCCACGGAAGGGTTTATCGTATTTATGGTAATCGTCACATGAGAAACCCCTAAATTCACGAGTTCCCCCACATAAGGGGCAAGGTTTAACCCATTGGTGGCTACGCAAAGAAGCAGGTCCGGGAATGCTCCATGAATGAGACTGAGGGTTTTAAGGGTTTCTTCCGGATTAGCAAAGGGATCCCCAGGGCCGGCGATCCCCACCACCGCGAGCTCCGGGAATCGGGCCAGCAAAGCTTCCACATATTCGGGGGCCTCTGCTGGTTCCATTATTTTGCTACAGACCCCCGGTCTACTTTCGTGGGCACAGTCAAAATCTCTGTTGCAATAATTACACTGGATATTGCATCGAGGTGCCACGGGAAGATGGACCCGTCCATAGCGATGACGGGAGGACTCATCAAAACAGGGATGCCGTTCCCAATGCATACGTATGCCTCCTCAATAGTAGGTGTATCCTACGGGGTTGGTTTCCTGTTCCTGCTCGATGAGGGCATTCACCACTAACCGTAGCAGGTTGTACGTTCCTTCATACCCCACATGGAGTATCTGGGAAGCTCCAAATCGGTCGTGAATAGGGAATCCACAGCGAACGAGGGGGATTCCCAGCGTTCGAGCCATGGTATAGGCC
>JAOACP010000108.1:1005-1242 GCA_026417795.1 Thermanaerothrix sp. | reverse complement strand
GCTGTTAAGCTTTTGTTGTATTTCTTTTGACAGCATCTTGATAACCCGCAGGTGTTCCACAAAGTGGCGGATGGTCCGCTCAATAATCACCAGGAGGATATCAAAGGGATCATTGACTTGACGGGGAGCGGTATTCTTTCCCGCAAGGGAACCAAAATAACCACATTCTTCTGCGGAGATAACGATGATAGACTTTTCCACTACAAAAAGGCCCATGCTTACCACATTAAACGATGA
>JAOACP010000108.1:0-995 GCA_026417795.1 Thermanaerothrix sp. | reverse complement strand
CATTCAATCTAATCGTCGTAGGGACCTTCCAGATAAGGGTGGTAATACCTGTTTCATCATCATATTCCAGACGGGCCACTTCTTCAGGATCAAGGGCAGAAGCTATGTTGTGGGGATCAAGGTTGTAGGTGTTTACAAGTTCATCCATCTCTTTCTGGGTTACCTCAAAGAAATGAAATACCGTGGGGGCATCGGGGGCTTCCACAAAACCGTTCCGTGAAAAAGTGTATTTCCGTACCATTGCGTTCACCTATTTTAATAAAAAGCTTTGTTTCTCATAACACAAGGTGTTACCCTTGCATAAGGGGCCAGGACCCATTACTCTCATTGTAGAACAGGGATCCACAAAAAGCAAAAGGAGGCAACCATGCGATACGAGATTCACCATGCGCCAGTCTTTTCCACCCTTCATATCACCCTTGATGCTCGGGAACAGATCAAGGCCGAGGCCGGAGCCATGGCGGCCATGAGCCCTTCGGTGGAGCTCCAGGCGAAAACCACCGGCAAGGGGCTTTTCGGGGCCATCGGCGCCGCCCTGGGCGGAGAAAACATCTTTGCTTCGCTCTTTACGGCTCAAGAGGATGGAAGCGAGCTTATCCTTGCTCCGTCCTACCCCGGCGACATTCTGGTAGTAGAATTAGAAGGGAACGGTCTTTTCGCCCAGGGCGGCGCCTGGCTGGCCAGCAGTCCAGAAATAGAACTACAAACCAAGGGTTCCATGAAGGCCCTCTTTTCGGGGGAAGGTCTTTTTCTACAACATCTGCGTGGCAGGGGACCGGTATTTCTTTCTTCTTATGGGGCTATTATCAAGAAAACGCTCAGGGCAGGAGAAAGCTACAAAGTAGATTCGGGACACATCGTCGCCTTTGAAGAAACGGTTCAATATAAAATACGCACCGCCAGTCGGGGACTCATGTCGAGCATGTTAAGTGGAGAAGGACTCGTCTGTGAATATTATGGGCCCGGCACAATATGGCTCCAGAGCAGGAATCTCC
>JAOACP010000107.1 GCA_026417795.1 Thermanaerothrix sp. | reverse complement strand
ATGACAAGGCTCCCCACAAAAATCATGAGGACGTTCCAGTTGACCATCTTTGTAAAGGCTTCCTGGGGAGAAACCACCCCCAGGGCCATCATGATAAGGGCCGCCGCCATCGCAATAAAGGCTTTCTTCTCTGGGAAAATAATAATCAACCCATACATAAGTACGGTGATCCCTAATACCAGGGACTGCATGTTTTTCTCTCCTTCGTTATTTCTATTTCCAAAACAACCACACAAAAAGGGCTGCCCCGCCGGTGGTAATAAGCGTAAAGGGCAGGCCTATCTTAAGCCACTGGAGAAACGAAAGGGATATTCCCTCCCGTTTAAGGATCCCCACCGATACCACGTTGGCCGAGGCTCCAAAGGGGGTTATGTTCCCCCCCATACAGGAACCAATCAGGAGGGCAAACATGTACAGTTCCGGTCGCAGAGAAAGGGTTTGAGCAAGCCTATCGGCCACCGGTAACATAACCAGAATGTAGGGGATGTTATCGATAAACCCAGAAAGAAGCAAAGAAACGAGTATTATAAGAACAAAGCCTACAATGATATTTCCGCCTATAAGGTCCGCCAGAAGCTCACCTATTTTTTCTACCCATCCCACCTTGGTGATGGTCCCTACCACAATAAAAATCCCAATTAAAAAGAGAAAAGCCTCCCAGTCAAATTTCTTAAGCACCTCGAAGGTTTCCCGGGTTGTTTTTTTCTGAACAAAGCGATACCACAGAAGACCCAGCGTGGCGATACTCAACACGGCATAGCCTGCCACAGGAGAGAGCCCCCGTTCGACAAAAGAAATGATCGCCAATGTCCCTATCATGGCCAAAAGAAGGATGGTGGGAACCAGAGAAATGATGGGTTCCTTTTCTACCGTAATCCGGGTATGTTTTGTTTTCGCAAAATAGGCATATAAAAAAAGGGCTCCACAGAGCATCCCAAACTGAACGGCGAAGAAAATAGAAGGTCGCCCCTGGTACACAAAAAAGTCATTAAACCCATAGTGGGCATAGTCTGCAAAGATCATCGAGGGAGGGTCCCCCACCAACGTGGCGGTTCCCTGCAGGTTGGCCATTACCGCAAGGCCTACCATAAAATAGGTAGGTGCCATGTTCAGCCGTTTCGATAAAACCAGGGCAATGGGGGCCATTACCAAAACGGTGGACACATTATCCACAAAGGCGGAGACAAAACCGGTCATCAGGAGAATCAGGGTAATGGCAATACCCGGATTGGGAGAAACATCAATGAGGGTATCCGCTATCCAGAGGGG
>JAOACP010000106.1 GCA_026417795.1 Thermanaerothrix sp. | reverse complement strand
CTAAACGAAGGCAGGGATCTTTTTGGGGGATCCCTGTTTTCTTTTCTCTGCCCCGCATTTTCCCAGCTCCTCCAATGCCGCGTCCAGTTTTCTCCTCAACTCTGCCGGATTGAGAGAGTCGAAGGTTTCACGAAGGGAAGCGCACACGGCAGGTTCTTCCCGCTCCAGGGCGTTCAGGAGCCTTTGGCAGGGAGTCCTGGGTACATCATAGACCTTCCTGACCCTGGCTCCCTGGCGGTGCTTCTCCACTAGCTTAAAGGACGGCTGGAAGAAATTGACGTACAGGCCCAGGTCCCTGTAAAGCCGGTTCAGGATTTCCACCTCCCGGGGGGTGTCGTACCGGGCGTATCCCACCGCTTTTCGTGCTGCCGCCCAGTTCTTCTGCTCGACATGGCAGTTGTCGTTTTTGTTCTCCGGCCTCGACCGGGTGAAGGTGATCCCGTGATCCGCGCAGAACCGCATCAGGTGATGGTTGATGAACTCGCTCCCGTTGTCGGAATCCAGCCCCTTCAAGGGGAAGGGGAGCCGGTCCATGAGAGCGGGGAGTGCCTCCAGCACCCACTTCCGGGCCCGGTTCGGCAGGGCATGAAGCTCGGTCCATCCGGTGGCCACATCCGTTAGGGTTAGCGTGTAGGCGAAATCTCCCGAGGCATTCCCGCCGTCGTGGCTCACCAGGTCCATCTCCATGAACCCGACCCCTGCATCGTCCCAGTCGGCAAAGGTGCGTATGGGAATCTGGTGCTTGAGAAGCGTTCCCGGCCTGGTGCAGGATCGTCCCCTGGGCAGAAGCATCCGTTTTCGCTCAAAAGGCAGAAGGCGGTCGATCGTGGCTGCGGAAAGGGCCAGCAGCTTCTCCCGCAGGGGTGAATCCAGGGACAGCTCGCCATGACGTTCCATCTTGGGAATCAGCCATGGAAGGGAAGGGGCCAGGCGTTTCCCGCAGGGATAGCCCATCATTTCCCAGATGGTCTTCAGGGGCTCCAGGACATCGGGCCCGTATCGAACCGGACGCCTTCGCCTGACGGGCTTCGGCTCCGGGACGAGCTTCAGGGGAGCCTTTCCTGCGAAGCGAAGGACCGGTGTCCTGCCAAAGAGGGAAAGAAGGTGCGACGCATAGGACCGGTTGTATCCCGTCAGGGGAATCAGCCTGTCCAGGATTTGCCCTTTCTCTTCCCGTCCTGCCCGACAGTACGCTTCCGCTTCTGCCTTCACGATCTCCATCCGCGTTTTCATGGACAACCTCACCTCGTTTCCCCCCTTCGGGCTTCGCCCT
>JAOACP010000105.1 GCA_026417795.1 Thermanaerothrix sp. | reverse complement strand
GCCACAGTCACCCCAGCTCTACAAGCAGATTCTCATGGTTTCGGGCTTTGACAAATACTTCCAGCTCGCGCGATGCTACCGTGATGAGGACTCGCGCGGTGACCGGCAGCCGGAATTCACCCAGATCGATATCGAGATGTCCTTCGTAAGCCGGGAAGACGTGCTTACCCTGATAGAAGGACTCATGGGGTACGTGTTTCAGAAGACCCTGCAGGTAACCCTTCCTGCCCGGTTCCGCCGGATTCCCTACGATGAAGCGATGGAAACCTACGGCTCCGACAAACCGGATCTGCGGTATGAACTGCCCCTACAGAACTTTGACCCCTACGTGGCGGAATCCACCTTTCAGGCCTTTAAAGAGGCCCTTGCCGCGGGTGAAGCGGAACGGCAGGCCGCGGCAGCCCGGGGGGTCCGTATTCCAGGCGGGGGCGTCAAGGCCCTGGTGGTTCCCGGCAAGGCCGACTATTCCCGCAAACAGATCGAAGAACTGGAAGCCCAGGCAAAGATCTACAAGGCCCGGGGTCTTGCCTGGATGAAGGTAACCCGGGCGGCCGACGGGTCGCCCACCCTGGAAGGGGGCATCAGCAAGTTCTTTGTGCCCGCCCCCGATGGGAGTGGCGCCCCCGCCGACCTGGCGGGAAGGATTATCCGCGGCCTCGGCGCCCAGGTAGGAGACCTTATCCTCCTGGTGGCGGACAGCAAGCGCCAGATCGCCAACGTGGCCCTGGGGGCGGTTCGTTCCAAGCTCGGGCGGGATCTGGGACTCTGCGATCCCCGGCGTTTTGAGTTTGCCTGGATCATCGATTTTCCCATGTTCGAATTCAATGAAGAAGAAAACCGCTGGGAAGCGGCCCACCACCTCTTTACCTGGCCTCAGGAACAGTACCACGCCACCATGGAAACCGATCCAGGTTCGGTGAAGGGGGACCTGTACGACCTGGTGCTCAATGGTTTTGAGCTTGCCAGCGGTTCCATCCGTATCCACGACCCGGAACTCCAGAAACGGGTGTTTTCCATCGTTGGCCTTGGACCGGAAGCGGCGGAAAAGAAATTCGGCTTTTTAACCCAGGCCTTTAAGTATGGGGCCCCGCCCCACGGCGGCATTGCCCCGGGGCTTGACCGGCTCGTGATGCTCATGGCGGGGGAAACCAGCATAAAAGAAGTGATCGCCTTCCCCAAGAATTCCTTCGCGGTCAGCCCCATGGACGATTGTCCCAGCGAAGTAGACCCCCGACAGCTTGAGGAACTGCACCTCATCATCAACTATCCGAAAAAAGGAGCCGACCCTTCGGGAGAAGTC
>JAOACP010000104.1 GCA_026417795.1 Thermanaerothrix sp. | reverse complement strand
GTAAAGGGGCCGCCGCTTTTCAGGGAGGAGAGGCTCCGAAAGGCTGTTCTGTCTCTGGAGGTAACCACTGTCCGAGGTGTTCTGAGGGCGTGAGGTGTCTAAAATGAAAGATAAAGTAGGAGATACTTCCTGCGGCTGTACCATACTGGATGTGCAAAGCCAGCCGGATGAGCGGGATGTTCCCCTCGCAAAGGTAGGGGTAAAGGGAGTGCGGTATCCCATTACGGTGCTTGACCGAGCCCAGGGGGTACAGCATACCACCGCCACGGTGGATCTTTTTGCAGATCTTCCCCGTCATTTTAAGGGAACCCATATGAGTCGCTTTATCGAAGTTCTTGAACGGCACAAGAGGGACCTTTCCATGCCTCGCTTTCTCCAACTCCTGCGGGAGATTCGGCAGGACCTAGATGCAGAAGCGGCTTTTGGCAGTATCACGTTCCCTTACTTTATTGAAAAAAGAGCCCCTGTGTCGGGACTTCTCAGTTCCATGAGTTATGAGTGCCGGTACGAAGGGTGGGTTAATTCTCAAACAAAGCATTTTACCGTATCCGTATGGGTTCCGGTAACGACGGTCTGTCCCTGTTCCCGGGCGATCAGTGACCGGGGGGCCCATAACCAACGAGGGATTGTTAAGGTGGAAGTAGAGTTGGGTCCCTTTTTCTGGATAGAGGACCTGGTCTCCCTGGTGGAACAGGCAGCGTCAAGCCCCGTGTACACCCTTTTGAAACGGGAGGATGAAAAGTTCCTTACCGAACATGCCTATGATAATCCCAAGTTTGTTGAAGATGTGGTACGGGATGTGTATATTGGTATCAAGGAACTTCAAAAATTTCCGCGCTTTTCGGTAGAGGCGGAGAATTTTGAGAGTATCCATAACCACAGTGCCTACGCGTATGTATCGTACGGTGGCAAAGGAGCGGATCATGAATGACATTGTTCCAACACGAGAACTAGCAAAAGATGGGGTTGCCGCCATTGGCGGGATTGCCGGAGGAATTGGGCTTCTTATTTTAGGGAGTCTGCCTTCCATTTTTGGAATTGTAGCGGGAGGGGTGGTAGGCCTTATCGGATTAGGTGCCATGGGTTCCTCTGACCCGGCAGATAAACGGGCAGGCTTGATTGCCCTCTTGGCAGGAGGCCTCACGGTGCTTTCTAAAGTGGGGATTTTCTCCGGTCTTGCCAGTGGCTTTTTGGGTCTTGCCACGGTAGGGCTCTTGGGAATGGGAATTTGGAAGGGTATTAAGTTCTATAGAGGGCTTAAAAGCCGGGCCTGACCACAAAAGAAATAGTAAAGAACGCAGTAGAAGGATAGAAGAAAAGGGTGACCT
>JAOACP010000103.1 GCA_026417795.1 Thermanaerothrix sp. | reverse complement strand
TGTATAAGAGACAGCCCCCCATCGAAAGGAACTTATCGGTAGTGCCAATAATATCAAAGCCATCTGTGAAGCGATTGGTGCCGATAGCCTTGCCTTTCTTTCTACCGAAGGGTTGTTGGAGGCCCTGAACCATCAGGGGGGATATTGCCTTGGCTGTTTTACCGGAGAGTATCCCTTGCCCACCCCCGGTGAGCTTGGTTTAGCCAAACAGGATGACCTATAAAGATACGGCCAGCACAAGAATACCTCCAGAAAGCGGGGTATTCCAGTTTATAGAATAAGGATTCAGGATGGATTACAAAGAAGCAGGGGTAGACATTGAAGAAGGCTATCGGGCGGTAGAAAAATACAATGACCTTGCCCGGGGAACCATGCAAGAAAATATCGTGGGCCGCTCGGTTATCAACGAAATTGGTAGTTTTGCGGGCATGCTCTCCCTTAAAGAACTCATTAGGGCGGGCGAAGGGATGGAGGACCCGGTCCTGGTTTCCGGGACCGATGGGGTTGGCACAAAATTGGATATCGCTTTCCGCCTTCAAAAGTACGATACGGTGGGCATCGATTGTGTGGCCATGTGTGTCAACGATATTCTCTGTCACGGCGCCCGGCCGCTGTTCTTTCTGGATTACCTTGCCTGTGGAAAGCTTGATGCGGATGTGGCCGCAGATTTGGTAAAGGGTGTGGCCCGGGGCTGTGCCGAGGCGGGTTGTGTCCTTTTGGGGGGCGAGACTGCCGAAATGCCCGGTTTTTATGACATTGGTAAGTATGATATTGCGGGCTTTGCGGTAGGAATTGTGGATCGAAAAAAAATAATCAACGGCCAGCATATTGAAAAGGGCGATTTGTTGGTAGGCCTTGCTTCTTCAGGGCCCCATTCGAATGGTTACAGCCTGATTCGTAAGATTATCCCCGATTTGCAGGAAGATTTTGGGGGCATGCCTATCGGCTACGTGTTGCTGGAGCCGACCCGCATATACGTACAACCCATCCTGGCCTTGATGGAAAAAATTCCCATAAAAGGGATGGCCCATATTACCGGCGGCGGTTTTTACGAAAACATCCCCCGGATGTTTGCCCGTCCCCAGACGGCCCTTATCTACGAAGATCGCTGGCCCATTCCGCCTGTTTTTTATCGGATTGCCTATGGAGTGGCTGGTGGTGGAACTGGGAAAGATGCGGGTTCGCGAGAAACGGCGGGAAAGGAAATTCTTTGCCGGGATGAACAGATAAAACAAAAAATGTTTAACACCTTTAACATGGGAATCGGCCTTGTGCTTGCGGTTTCTAAGAATGATGGGGAACAGGCTGTGGAATTCCTGGATAGTATGGGCT
>JAOACP010000102.1 GCA_026417795.1 Thermanaerothrix sp. | reverse complement strand
GGTGGCCAGCATGGGGTTTTTCTCCAGGTGCTCCGCGATCCGCTCCAGGTTGGGCTCAATCCCCTGGGCCAGGTGCTCGTTGAAGGAGGCCATGGCGTCCGCCAGGAGGGTGATGGACTCCAGGGCGGCGTCCACCATGACCGGCTTGTAGACGTTGAGCTGGAAGTTCCCCTGGCTTCCCGCGAAGGCCACCGTGAGGTCGTTACCGTAGATTCGCACCACCACCATGGTGAGGGCCTCCACCTGGGTGGGGTTCACCTTGCCGGGCATGATGGAGGAGCCGGGCTCGTTGGCGGGGATGAAGATCTCCCCGATGCCCGCATATGGCCCCGAGGCCAGCCAGCGGATATCGTTTCCGACCTTCATCAGGGCCCCGGCCAGGGTGCGCAAGGCCCCCATCACCTGGACCAGCTCGTCGTGGGCGGCCAAGGCGGCGAAGCGGTTTTCCGCTACCCTAAAGGGAAGGCCCGTTTCCTCCGCCAGGTACTTGGCCACCAGCTCTCCAAAGCGGGGGTGGGCGTTGAGGCCCGTGCCCACGGCGGTGCCGCCGATGGCGAGGTTGTGGAGGCCCTTTTCCGCCTCCTTCACCATGGCGAGGGTGTTTTTAAGCTGCGCCGCCCAGCTTCCCACCTCCTGCCCCAAGGTGATGGGCACGGCGTCCATGAGGTGGGTGCGCCCGGTTTTGACGACGTGGTCAAAAGCCTTGGCCTTTTCCTCAAAGGTGGCGATGAGGGCTTCCGCCGCCGGGTAAAGCCTTTGGTGGAGCGCCAAGGCGGTGGCCACGTACATGGCGGTGGGGAAGGTGTCGTTGGAGCTCTGGCCCCGGTTCACGTGGTCGTTGGGGTGGACGTACTTGCTCCCCAAGGGCTTGCCCAAAATTTCCGAGGCCCGGTTGGCGATGACCTCGTTCACGTTCATGTTGGTCTGGGTGCCCGAACCCGTCTGGAAGACCACTAGGGGGAAGTGCTCGTCCAGCTTGCCCTGGACCACTTCCTCCGCCGCCTGGATGATGGCTTTGGCGATCTCCTCGGGAAGCTCCCCCAGCTCTAGGTTGGCTCTGGCGGCGGCCTTCTTTAACATCCCGTAGGCCCTTATGACCTCCGTGGGCATGCGGAAGCGCCAGGCCCCGATCTTGAAGTGTTCCAAGGAGCGCTGGGTCTGGGCTCCCCAGTACTTGTCCGCCGGCACCTTCACCTCGCCCATGGTGTCCCGCTCAATCCGGTATTCCATAGGACCACCTCCGGACCGATTTTACCCTTCCTCCTCGTAGGGCTGGTGGAGCTTTACGGGCTCGCCCCTTAGCCCCGCCCTGAGGTTCAGCCACTCCACGAAGACGGCGAAGCCC
>JAOACP010000101.1 GCA_026417795.1 Thermanaerothrix sp. | reverse complement strand
CCAGACTATCGGCCTTGTGCGGGACTTTATGGGAACCCAGTGGCTGCGGGACCAGGACATTACCATGCAGGTTCGGGTGAATCCAGCCCTGTCACCGGCGAACCTTTCGCTCCGCTTTGATGCAAGCGCGGCATCCAGTTTCCGGGCTACCGCGGCAAACGGGCCGGTGGGGCTCTGGCTCCCGGTCTTTAACAACGGCGGACCCTCGGGGGCGGCCTTCTCCGGTATCGTTCCCTGGCCAAACGACAGCGCCCATGGCGGCGGAACGAGCCTGTACAGCGGCACCAAGCAGGGTGGGGCTCTTCCATCCAGTGCCCTATGGAACTTCTCCGTTCCCGCCTCTGATCCGCGGGTAAGGAGTGTTTCCACCCTGGATTTCTTCCTTACCCTGGACAATGGTGGCAATACCGACGATCCGCTTTATGTGGCCCGTCTCGATGTTGCTCCGGGGGCTCCCATCCCGGCCAACTGGTACCGGCTCGTGCGGCCCTTCAGCTTCGATATCCATGATGTGACAAAGCAGCGGAGCAATGCGACGATCCTTAACAATGTGATCGATCCAACCAGGGGTGAACGGGTAAGGCTCTCCTACCAGCTCACCAAGGCGGGACAGGTTGCCATTCAAGTCTTTACCCTGGACGGAGATCTGGTACAGGTCCTGTATCGGGGCTACCGGCAGGCCGGAGATTATACCGTAAGCTGGGACGGAAAGAACCGGGGCGGCCGGGTGGTTGCCCGGGGCATGTACTTTATCCGTATCGTAGGCCCCGATATTGATGAAATCCGCAAGGTAATGGTGGTAAAGGAATAGGCGCTTCCCCTGCGTTTTTCTTGCGTTCCCGCCTACTTTAGGATACACTGGAGGAACCACCCCTGGCCCCGGAAAAGGGGCCGGGGGGATACCGCCGGGCCGCTCCGACAAAGGAGCCCCGCGGAGTCCTATATTCGATTAAACCAACGGAAGGGGAACCCAATGAAAGGCATGGCTATCAATCTGAAAAGCCTGATGCGATGGAACCTGTCTATGAACCTGTCTATGCTGGCAGTTGCTGCGGCCCTGGGGCTTTCTCTTGTCTCCTGCGGCGCCTCTTCAGTTCCCGACCCCCAGGGGGCCTGGGTACCGCCGGGTTATCGGCTTGTGTGGCAGGACGAATTTAACTACAGCGGTGCCCCGGATAGCGAAAAGTGGGGCTATTCCACCGGAGGAAACGGATGGGGTAACGCGGAGGTGCAATTTTACACCGATAAGCGGACCAATTCCTATGTCGATAAGGGCCGCCTGGTCATTCGGGCCGTGAATGAGGGGGGCATGTGGACCAGTGCCCGCTTAAAAACCCAGTACAAGGC
>JAOACP010000100.1 GCA_026417795.1 Thermanaerothrix sp. | reverse complement strand
TCGGTATACCACAGAACGGGGTAAGATTTTGCCCCGCCGTATTACTGGTACCTGTGCAAAACATCAGCGGGAGCTTTCTACGGCCATTAAACGGGCCCGTATTTTAGCGTTGCTCCCGTTTGTAGCGGACTAATCAGATAATTAAACGGCAGGGGTGATTTGCGAAATCCCTGCCAAAGAGACCCTGGGTAATGAATACAAAGTGGCGGCCCTTCCTGCAGAAGGTGGTGCACGGAGGGGTGATTGCAATTGTAGGAGCGGGGCTTTCTCTGTTTTTGATGGGAAGTGGCCTGTTAAGTCCCTTTTATCTTCTTCCTTTTGGGGTGGTGGCATACCGCTTTTCTCCAAAGGTAGGTTGGATAAGCTGGGGAGTGGCCTGTCTGTTGCACCTAGCCTTAGGTATGAAGGGTGGATTTCCCCTTTCGATAGGTAGTACGGCCGTTTATTGGGAATTACTCTATTTTGGGATTCTTTCGGCATCTTTTGTGGTGATGGTGCTACCGGGAATGTCGGTGCGCACCTTGTATCGCTTTCTGGGAGGAGCCCTGATTAGCTCGGTGGTTTTTCTTGGGTTGCTCCAGGTTTCTTCTGGGAAAGGAGAGCAAAGCCTTATTCAACAGGTGGTTCAGGAGGTTCTCAGGCTGTACGAAAAAACGGCGACGATCGATGGTGAGGTCTCCCTGGGGGGAAGCCTGGTCGAAAAAAAAGAGGGAATAGCCACCTTTATATGGTCTCTATTACTGTATGGGGGAGCCCTGGTAGGGCATCTGATACTGGTAAGTGTAAACTACTTTTTGGCCCGTTTTTTTGATCGATCTTCATCCCCCAAGGGTGCGGTGTTTATTGGTCGTTTTTCGGTGCCCCCAGGGTTTATCTGGTTACTGTCCCTCTCGCTTCTTTTCTTAGTAGTGGGGTCCTTTTTTAATGTGTCGATACTCCAAATTGTTGGAGGCAATGGGATTGTGGTAGGGGGGTTTGTGTATCTGGTACAGGGTATGGGAATACTGGTGTACCTGTCTTCTCACCCTGCCTTTCCGGGATTTCTCAGGACCCTCGGAACAGTCCTTTTTTTGGTAGCCCTTTTTATACCGGGACTTAACGTGATACCCCTGGGAATTTGTATAATTCTGGGTATTGCGGAAACCTGGGTACCCCTGCGGGTACCTTATACTACGGGATCATCCTCTACTCCGGGGATGTGAATAGGGAATTTCTCTATTCTGGATCCTAACATGTAAAGGAGCTTGTATGAAGGTCATTCTGAACAAGGATGTCCATCCCCTCGGCGAGGAGGGCGATGTGCGAGATGTAGCCCGGGGCTATGCTCGCAATTATTTGTTTCCTCGGGGGCTCGCATTACCCTATAC
>JAOACP010000099.1 GCA_026417795.1 Thermanaerothrix sp. | reverse complement strand
GGACAGTGCGATGTAATACAGTGTAAAACAGTGTAGTTTATCGCAAATGTTCACGTCTCCTTCGTCTAGGGGTTAGGACAGCGGGTTTTCATCCCGCCAACAGGGGTTCGAATCCCCTAGGAGATGGTAGCTGCCCGATGATAGCTTGTTCTGTCATCGGGTTTTTTGTTTTAGGATATGCGGTGTGCTTGTTTAAAAGCACCTTGCCCGGTAGCCAATTTCTTTGTCTACTGAGTAAGTTCCATACCACCGGAAACGAGAAAAAATAATCGGGAAATGGGCAGGGGTTCTGCCAGGAAAATCGGTGCGTTCAGAAAAAAGGTTCTCTCCTACCAGCATTCGTATTCTCCAAACCATGATCAGCGAAGCGGAGGGGAACGAAATTTTTGTGGCCGGCTATCGCGGAAAGGATGGCCTGGTGGAGCAACTCGAGCTTATTTCCCGGGGAAATGAAGCTTCTGTCTTAGCCCTTCTCGATCGCCTTGATGCGGAGGCGGATGTTCTTATTCACAATCACCCATCGGGAAATCTTACTCCCAGTGATAATGACCTGGTGATCACAGAACGGGTCGCTTCGCAGGGCCTTGGTTCCTATATTGTAGATAATGAGGTCCAGCGGGTGTATGTCATCGTAGAGCCCGTTGATAAAAGGGAAAAAAAACTCCTCGATCCCGATATGCTCTGTGGCGCCCTTCAAGAAGGAGGGGCTATTGCTCAATTCCTTTCTCCCTATGAACCACGGCAATCCCAGCTCGATTTGATGCGACTCGTTATCCAGGCCTTTAACACGGACCACCTGTTGGTCGCCGAGGCGGGTACGGGGGTGGGGAAGTCCTTCGCCTATCTTATCCCTGCCATTGCCTATGCAATTGTAAATAAAGAGCGGGTAGTTATTTCTACGGCCACGATAACGCTGCAGCATCAATTATACGAAAAGGATATCCCCCTCCTTACCAGGGCCTTTAAAAAACCCGTAAAGGCCGTGGTAATCAAAGGTCGGAACAACTACCTGTGCCTTCGGCGTCTTGCGGATATGCTTCAGGAGGGGGAATTAGAATTTGCAGGATCCCGGGATGAGATAGAGTCTATCCAGAAATGGGCGGAAACAACGGAAACGGGAAATAAGGCAGAACTTCCCTTCCTCCCTTCTGAAATGCTGTGGGGGCGTATCTGTTCCGAATCGGATCTCTGCAGTGGCCTTCGGTGTGCCTATCGGGATCGTTGTTTTGTGCTCCGTCTGAAACGGGAGGCCGCAACGGCCTTAATCCTGGTGGTTAACCATCATCTGTTGTTTGCGGATCTGGCGGCACGAAAAGAAGGGGCTAGCCTCGACGCCACGGTAGTGCTTCCTCCCTATCGACGCTTGGTATTGGAT
>JAOACP010000098.1 GCA_026417795.1 Thermanaerothrix sp. | reverse complement strand
CCGTCTTATCGGTTACTATTTTGAGGTAAGCCGTGCGAACCTGACTCTGGTTCCTCCGTATTTTATTCGTCGTCAGGGGATCGCCGGTGGAGAACGATTTACAACCGAACGACTCATGGCCCTTGAATCTGAAATTGAAGGAGCTGCAGAACGGAGCATCGGATTAGAAAAACATCTCGGTCTCGAGATTAGAGAAAAATCCAAAGAATCGATACCCCTCCTTTTGGATGGGGCCCGACGGATTGCGGAAATTGATGTAACCGCTTCCCTTGCCTGGGCAGCGACCCTCTATGGCTGGAATGCCCCCGAAATAGATGAATCTTGCCGGCTTTGTATTAAAGAAGGACGCCATCCGGTAGTGGAAGCCCACCTTCCCCGGGGAGAATTTATCCCCAACGATACCGACCTTGATGGGGAGGGCTTCTTTTTTGCCCTCATTACGGGTCCAAACATGGCAGGAAAATCCACATACCTTCGGCAAAGCGCCCTTATTACGATTATGGCCCAGATGGGCAGTTTTGTTCCCGCCAGGGAAGCCCGTATTGGGGTGGTGGATAAAATCTTCTGTCGGGTAGGGGCCTCGGATAACCTGGCCCGGGGAGAATCGACCTTTCTGGTAGAGATGAATGAAACAGCCCGTATTCTGAGGTCCGCCACGAAGCAAAGCCTGGTTATCATGGATGAGGTTGGTCGTGGTACGGGAACAAAGGATGGGCTTGCCATTGCCTGGGCCGTTTGTGAAGAACTCCTTGAACACATTCGATGTCGAACCCTGTTTGCCACCCATTACCACGAGCTTTCTCGACTAGAACATCCGGGGATGATGAATCGTTCTATGGGGGTAGAAGAACGGGACGGAACTATTGTGTTCCTGAGAAAACTGAAGGAAGGGGCAACGACCGAATCCTACGGGATTCATGTGGCCCAGCTTGCGGGAATTCCTCCAAACGTGCTTGAACGGGCGATGGAGATTATGAAAGCCTTGAGCGAACAGGAAGAACTCCTCCAGCACCATATCGATACGTTTCAGGGGGCGCCTCAGGGGGAAGCTGAAAAAAGGGAAGTTGCTCCCCTTACCCCGTCAGAAAAGAAAGAAAAGCCCCATCCTATTCTGGAAGAATTGCTTCGCCTTGATCCTAATCGTCTTACTCCTCTGGAAGCGTTGGGACGGATTTATGCCTGGAAGGAGTTTCTTTTAAAACAGAGCCAAAAGGCGCCCCATCGTTCCTATCCAAAAGAGAAGGACCTTTTTGAATAAAGATAGAAAAAACTCATGCGGGAAGGAAAAACTTCCTCTAGTTATAGATGATGGGGTTACGGTATCTTTCCTGGCTATGGGGTGCTTCCTGTCCTCTGTGTGGAACCCCCCTCGTCTTTAAAAAGGAGCTTCTGTCTGGCCTTTGTAGCACCTGTGCGTCTTTGTTTCTTCCCTACCGGGG
>JAOACP010000097.1 GCA_026417795.1 Thermanaerothrix sp. | reverse complement strand
TGTTCTGCTCCCTGCTTCTCCTGTCCTACATAACCCCCCCGGTGGGGCTGGGACTGTACTACTTCAAGGGGGTCGCCCAGGACGTCCCCATGGACGAGATCTGCAAGGGAGTGATGCCCTTCGTGGTCCTAATGTTCCTTGCGGTGGTGATCATCGTCCTGTTCCCTGAAAGCGCCATGTGGTTCGTGAGAAACCTGGGAAGGGTTTGACTTAGCGTCCCAACCAACACCCCTTAACCCAAGGCCCGGGGAGGCTTAAAGACCCCGGGCCCCCTTGTTTTTATGGCATAAAATGTTGACCTTTGATTGAAGAAGCTTATCATCTCCGTAAAGGATGGGCCGCTTAAAGGGCATACAGCGAAGAAGGAACGGGGGTGTTGGGACATGGAGAAGGCGCTTAGGGGTTTTTCCATCAAGGCGAGGCTCTGGTTTCTCCTGTTGGGGCTTATCGTATCCATGGCGGGCCTTTCTGGGTTCTTCCTTTCCAACCTGGACAAGGCCAAGCTCCAGGCGGATCAGATGTACTCCGCCGGGGCGTCGGGCATGCGCTGGGCCATGTCCGCCATGGCAAGCGGCGAGATGTCGGTGATAAACATCTACAGGTCCTTGAACTCCGCAACGCCGGAGGACCGGGAGAAGTGGGCCAAGGAGGCGGTGACCTCCATAGAGGAGGCAATGGAGTACTTAAGCCGCTACAAGTCCACGCTGCGGCCCGGGGACCTCATGGGGCTTAAGGCCTATGAGGAGGCGAATCGGGCCCTGGAGGACATGAGGGAGGTCAACCTGAAGTTCGAGGAGATGACCGCCTCCGGCGTGCCGGATGCGGAGATAAGGGCCTTCCTTGCGGCGTCTAGGGAGAAGGCCAAGAGGGTGATAGAGTCCCTGGAGGAGCTCACCGGGGTCTCCCAGCGGGTGATGTCGTCGTCCAAGGATGAGCTGGACTCCGCCGCAGCTCAGGCCAAGCGGGTCTCCCTTGCGGTGTCGGCCATGGTGGCGCTTTTGACCCTCATCGCGGGGATGGGCATAACCGTGTCCATAGTGAAGCCCCTGTCCTCCATGGTGGAGAAGATCGACCGCATGTCCCAGGAGCTGGACCTTAGGTTCGGTGATCCCGGCGCCTTCAAGGACGAGATAGGGCACCTGGCGGTCTCCCTTGCCAGGATGTTCCGCCACTTCGAGGAGATAATCCACCAGGTGCGGTCCATATCGGAGGGCGTGAGCGACCAGGCGGAGACCTTCTCCGCCACCGCCGAGGAGGCCAACGCGTCGGTCCAGGAGGTGCGCTCCCAGCTGGAGCTCACGGTCTCCCGGATAGACGACCTTGCCTCCGGCTCCGAGGAGGTCTCCGCCAGCGTGGGAGAGGTTGCCTCCGCGTCGTCCACCGCAGCCCAGAGGCTGTCTCTTATACACATCT
>JAOACP010000096.1 GCA_026417795.1 Thermanaerothrix sp. | reverse complement strand
ATCTTTCCCCGGCGGGAATTATTAAGACCCTGGATCTCTTAAGGCCTATCTATCGTCGTACCGCTACCTATGGACATTTTGGGCGAGACGGCTTTAGCTGGGAAAAAACCGATAAGGTGGATGCCCTGAAGAGGGCGGTAAAGTAAAAGGGCTGATTCCACCCCAGGCCCGTTCTGGGAAAGCGTATTGGCTGGGGTGGGCTAGCAGGATAACCTCTAACAGCATACATATACAACAAAACAGTATATTTAATTAAAAATATGGTGTACAATAGGGGTGTTAAAAACAATGGAAACAGGAGTAAGAGCATATCAGACTGAGGAGGGAAAATTTCTATGAAAAAGCGGTTTTGGGGCGGATGGAAAACACTAGGTCTTTTAGGGTGTGCCCTTGTTGTATTTGGTTCCTGTGGGGGCAAGAAAACCGATTCGGCCGGGGCTGGTGAAAAGGGTGCTACTGGCCGTGTAAAAATTGTGGTGGCCTCCGATGCTACCTGGCCACCCATGGAATTTGTGGACGAAAACAAGAATATCGTGGGCTTTTCCCTGGATATGATGAAGGCTATTGCCGAAGCGGCCGGTTTTGATGTGGAAATCCGGAATACCGCCTGGGATGGTATTTTTGCGGGGCTAGAGGCAGGGGCCTACGATGCCATTTGTTCTTCTGTGACGATTACGGAAGAACGAAAAAAGACCATGGATTTTTCTGAGCCCTACGTGAATGCGGGCCAGGTGCTGGTCGTTTCTAAAAAGCTTGAAGGGGTAAGCGCTCTTAAAGACATGGTAGGTAAAAAGGTGGGGGCCCAGATAGGAACCACCGGCGATATAGAAATTCAGAAGGTCCCTGGTATACTTCGTTCTACCTATGACGAAATTGGTCTTGCCTTTGAGGATCTTGCCAATGGGCGCATAGATGGGGTTGTAGCCGATAGTCCCATCGCGGCTAATTTTGCCCTCCAAAATCCAAAATTCAAAGAGAAGCTTAAAATCGTAGGGGAACCCTTTACCGACGAATGGCTGGGTATCGCCGTGAAAAAAGGAGACACCCGGACGTTGGAACTGATAAACAAGGGCCTTTCTATTATTAAGGCTAATGGAACACTGGATAAAATTGCTGCAAAATGGCTCCACTAAGCATGAATCGGACGGGTACCCCAAAAAAGGGGAAGCAGGAGGTAGGTCCTAACCGGGAAGAACACCTTATCCCTGTTCCCACCCATATTACCGTGACCGATAGTACCCTTATCCCTCAAAAGGGAGAAGAAGGGGTATTGTCGGCCTGGAATATCTCTTTCTTTGGGGCCCTGGTGGTTCTGGCTGGGCTGGTAATTCTGTTCCCGGATCCGTACCGCCAAATCCTCGCCTTTGTCCCCGATGGCCTCGCGGTAACCTTTGGGGTAACCGTGGCGGCTATCTCTTTTGCCCTTGTTATCGGGCTTTTGGCAGGCCTGGGGAGAATTTCTCATAATGTGG
>JAOACP010000095.1 GCA_026417795.1 Thermanaerothrix sp. | reverse complement strand
GTATTGGTGAGTTTCTGCCATTTTTGCCCCCTTCCTTAGTGTCTATTATAAGAGATGAAAGGGGGGGAATCAAACAAAAAAAGGGGGCATCGCCCCCTTTTGTAGTAGAAAGAGGGGGTGTCCGCCCCCGCAGGAGCCGATACCCCTTACCCATAAATCCTACAACTGGAACCGGACTCCCAAACTTGCGCCGTAGCTTCCGTCGGAGAAGTTGTAAAGACCTGTAAGATCAAACTTCATTACCGCGAAGTTAAAGGAAAATCCCCCGTAGGCCCGGAAGGCCCAGCCGGATTTTTCGAAGTAACTTTCGATTCCCGTGGCGGAGATATCCGGAACGGCCACCCCCTGGCTCTGGAGGTAGTTTTTAATAGATTGGATTTCTGCTGGATCGATGGAGCCCCCGTCATAAGTAAGGTTGCTCTTTACATAGTATCCCGCCCGGGAGGCGCCGTAGGTGGCCCCAAATCCCGCATAGGGGGTAAAGAAGAGGAAGCCCTTGGATACATGGGCTTTCAGGTCCACCGTGGTGGCCCGCCAGGAAACTCCCACCTCTGGATCGGTGGCCGCAATGGTATGGTTTCCGGTTCCATCGTTATAGGTGAAGGATGTTCCCGCCCCGCTAATGGTGGTGCCAAGGCCGCCATCCATGTAGTTTACTCCGAGTCCTACGGAGACGGTAGGGAGTACCAGGTTCCCCTTAAGCACGGCGTAGCGGATATCGGCCCCCACGAGGAGGTATTTTACCGCGAGGCCCCCCGTCGTGTCTTTAATGGTGTTTCCGAGACTGTCGGGAATGTAGCCCGCCTTGATTCCCACGTCAAAGGGAAGGAGTATCCCGCCCACCCGGGCCTCTGCCACCGCCACGGGAAGGGGAAGCACCTTATCAACCCCCGCAGGAAGGCTTACCCCCATGTTGGTTAAAAGGGGCTTCAGGTCTACCGTGGGGACCGTGGTGGCTCCCGCCGTAATGCCTACCCCGAAATGGGGCGGCACCCCTAGAATCTGGCCGATGTAGGCATCAGACCAGTTAAGACCTACGGTAGAATTAAAGGGCAACGCCACCGCGAGGGCCTGGGCTGTTTTCTCCGCTCCCCGCTGAATGTCCGCTATGTTCGTCTGCCCAAAACCGGTGGCCAGGGGCCCGAGAACAAAAAGCCCCACCATCAAGATAAAGATACTTCGGCGTATCCTCATATCCCTACTCCTTTCGTTTCAATCTCCAATGGGAATTCCATTGGGAACTGGCTCCTTTACAGAGACACTCTGTAAAGCCCTATCAATGACTGTACTTACAATATAGCACAGTCTGTGGTGAATGTCCAAAGCAGAAGGTACTCTTTTAACCGATGCGAGCTCTTGACATTTTTTTGTTCCTCGGGTATAAAGCTAGCCATGTTGCCGCTGTAGCTCAGTTGGTAGAGCAGAGGACTGAAAATCCTCGTGTCAAGAGTTCGATTCTCTTCGGCGGCACAAAAGCC
>JAOACP010000094.1 GCA_026417795.1 Thermanaerothrix sp. | reverse complement strand
ATCAAGAATGGAATCGTGATAGACCACATCAAAGCGGGGCAGGGGCTAAGGATTTTTAACTGGCTTGGCCTCGGCAAGGCCCCCTACACGGTAGCCTTCGTGGTAAACGCCGAATCCAAACGGATGGGCCGCAAGGACATCATCAAGATTGATAACGAAATTAAAATCGACTTTGCTGTCCTCGGGCTCATCGATCCTAACATTACGGTGAATATTATTGAAAACGAAAAAGTAACCGAAAAGATCCGGCTGCGCCTTCCCGAACGGGTAGAAAACGTTCTTATCTGCCGAAATCCCCGGTGCATCACCGCCACCGAAACCTATGCACCCCATATTTTTCATCTGGTAGATGAAAAAACAGGCACCTATCGCTGCGAATACTGCGATGATCTGAGAACCACCGAGGATTTCCGATAAATGAACATATTGATTAGCGGCGTTCGGCTCGTAGATGCCCATCAGGATTTCCAGGGAAGCGTTCTTATCGAAGAGGGGCGTATACAAGCCCTCTTTCCTCAAAGTGAGGGGGTCCCAAAACCTGAAGGGCCGTTTTCTTCCCTTGCCCGGGAGAAAGACGCCATGGCCGTCGAATCTCCTGGGCCCACCATTCACATCGATGGTCACGCTTTAGGAAGCGACGTGGTCTGCATGCCCGCCTTTGTGGACCTCCACGCCCATTTTCGGGATCCGGGCTTTCCCCTTAAAGAAACCCTGGAAAGTGGCTCCCTCGCCGCCGCCGCCGGCGGATTCGGCACCGTAGTCTGCATGGCCAACACCCAACCGGTGATCGACTCGGTGGAGCTTGCCCGGCATCTCCAGGGACGGGCGAACGCCCTGGGGCTTATCGACCTCTTCCCAGTTCTATCCCTTACCCGGGGGATGGACGGCCGCTCGGTATCCCATCTTGCAGAGTTGGACCCGGCGGTAGTCCGACTCCTTTCGGAGGATGGCAAGGATCTGGCCGACGAAGGGGTGTTGCGGGCGGCCCTTCAGGAGGCCCGCCGGAGGGGCATTCGCGTTTCGCACCACTGTGACTTTGGAGGCAAAGAAGCAGAACAGCTTAAGGCGCAGGGGGCCCCTCGAGAAATCTACAGTCGCCTGGAAGAAAACCACGGCACCGAACGGGTCCTTCGCCTTGCCCACGAAACGGGGTGCGCCATCCATATCGCCCATGTTTCTACCCAGGAAGCCCTGAAGCTGGTCCAGGAATACCGGCAGCGGCGTTCCGCCGGTCAGGTTACCTGCGAGGTTACCCCCCACCATTTGGCCCTCACGGAAGAGCGGGCCCGGGAGTTGGGGGCAGAAAGCTACGGTCGGGTAAATCCGCCCCTTCGCACCGAAGCAGACCGGGAGGCCCTTATAGCCGGCATCCGGCAAGGGATAGTCGATGCAATTGCCACCGACCATGCCCCCCACACAGCGGAAGACAAAGCCAAGGGGGCCCCCGGCTTCATCGGTCTTGAAACAGCCTTCCCGGTGTGTTACACCGTCCTAGTCAAAC
>JAOACP010000093.1 GCA_026417795.1 Thermanaerothrix sp. | reverse complement strand
AGCATGGGCCTCCACCCGGGTTAGGAAGTTTATCATCCTGCCCCTTATGCGATAGTAGGCGTAGGTGGAAAACTTAAGCCCCCTCAAGGGATCAAAGTTGTCCACCGCCTCTATGAGACCCACCATGCCCTCCTGGACCAGGTCCTGAAGAGCCCCGGGAGATCCTATCCGCTTGGCCAGCCAGAACACCATGGGCCGCATGGATAGGATTGCCTCCTCCCGGGCTTCATCGTCGCCGGACCTTACCCTCTCCCACAGATCCATCTCCCCATCCTGGGACACATCTTCCACAAAGGGCCCCGAAGGCAAGGGACCACCCCCAATCCGGGCCGCAAACCCCTAAAACTTCAAAAGCCTCAAAGGGAATTCTACCACAAAGGCGACTCACTCTCCGATGGGAGCCAAGGGGTTCCCCATAAGGTGATGCCTGTCGTTGGCGAAGTTGAGCATCCTAAACTCCCCGTACAGGTCCACTCCGGTAAACGAACAGTTATCCATCCTGAAATGCCAAAACACCATGAGATCCCTGACCTTAAGCAGCACCCCCAGAAGAACCCTGAGGGCATAACCGTGGGAGACCACCACCGCCCGCTCCTCATCCAGGATCCCCGACGAGGCCACGAAGTCCTCAAGGCGCCCCCTTATGGATGCCGCATCCTCTCCGCCTGGAGGGGTTCTGCCGAAGGGGTCGGACCGCCAAAGCCGGTACTGGTCCCCGAAGGCCTCCTCTATCTGGCTCACCGTAAGCCCTTCCCAACCGCCGAAGTCCATCTCCGTAAGCCTTGGATCCACCGAAAGGTCCAGATCCGCCGCCGACGAAACCGCCTCCCCAAGGCAGCGGGCCCTCACCAGGGGGCTTGAGTAGATCGCCGTTGGGGACCAGGCCAGTATCCTTTGAGCCGCCAGCTCCGTCTGCCTTAAACCCTCCTCGTCACAGGGCACGTCCGTGCGCCCCTGGTACCGGTACTGGACGTTCCATGACGTCCTGCCGTGACGGACCAGCAATATCCTGCAGACCAAGTGACCACCTCCCACTAAAAAGATGCTCCGTCCATAAAAAAACAAACCCCCTTCGCCAGGAAGGGGGCTGAAACCTGGAGCCGGCGGGCGGACTCGAACCGCCGACCTGCGCATTACGAGTGCGCTGCTCTACCTGCTGAGCTACACCGGCGACGCTCATGACTCAGGGTAAGTGGCGGTCCCAACGGGATTCGAACCCGTGCCGCCGCCTTGAAAGGGCGGTGTCCTAGACCACTAGACGATGGGACCTCTCAAGCGCTCACCGAACAACTTAGGGACCCGCGCACACCCAACGGGGCCGCCATCCCTCGTCGGCTGGTGAGCCGTGTGGGATTCGAACCCACGACACCCGGATTAAAAGTCCGGTGCTCTACCAACTGAGCTAACGGCTCGCCACATCGGTTGATTGTACCTAAAAAAAACCTCTAGTCAAGGGGGCGAATTGCCTCACGTAAAATCTAAACGAAAAGGGAACGTTGCCTCACCTAAGAATCCAAACGAAATATGATCCCC
>JAOACP010000092.1 GCA_026417795.1 Thermanaerothrix sp. | reverse complement strand
GTGGGCTCGGAGATGTGTATAAGAGACAGCGGCTGATGTGGGTATCTCCGTAGATTCTGCGGTGGATGTGGCCAAGGAAGCGGCGGATATTGTGCTCCTTGAAAAGAGTCTCCTGGTATTGGAAGAAGGAATTATCGAAGGCAGGAAAATCTTTGCCAATATCATTAAATACATACGGATGGGCGCAAGTTCCAACTTTGGTAACATGTTTAGTGTTCTCGGCGCGAGTTACTTGCTGCCGTTCCTGCCTATGCAGCCCTTGCAGATTTTGACCAATAACCTGTTATACGATTTTTCCCAAACTGGTATTCCCTTAGACCAGGTAGATCCCGAACAGGTGGCAAAACCGGTCACCTGGGACATCGGGAACATTAAACGATTTATGATGTTCATCGGGCCTATCTCCTCTCTTTTTGATTATGCCACCTTCGCCCTCATGTGGTTCTTTTTCAGAACCAGCGAGTTTCTAAATCCCGCCCTTTCCGCGGGGCAACAGGATCAGCTTGCAAAGCTGTTTCAGACCGGCTGGTTTGTGGAATCCCTTTTAACCCAGACCTTAATAGTACATATCATACGGACCCGGAGAATTCCCTTTATACAGAGCCGAGCCTCAGCGCCTATGCTGTTCACCACCCTGTTTGTTATGGCTATCGGCGCCTGGCTCCCGTATTCGCCCCTGGCGCCGCTGCTCGGTTTTGTTCCGCTTCCTCCAGTATATTTTATTTGGATTGGACTCTTCCTTGTAAGCTACAGCATTTTAACCCATAAGGTAAAAAGCTGGTTTATCCGCAGATTTGAAGGAGTATAACCATGGATACCCTGCTCGATGCCCTCCAGGAAGGGCGGCTTTTTGAATTGCCGGAAAACGACAAGACCCATGCACTGCAGTTTCTTGCCCATATAATAGAAGCATTCCCCCAAATACCCACGGGGACCGATATTGTGGGAAACGTTATGGCCCGGGAAGAGGCCATGAATACCGCTCTTGGTAAAGGCTGGGCCTGCCCCCATGCACGGCTGGAATTCGAAGAAGACCTTATGTGCGTAATCGGCTGGAGCCCCACCGGTATCGATTATGGCGCCCCCGACGGCAAACCTATTTCGCTCATCACCATGTACCTGGTGCCTTCTAACCAGCGGAACCATTATCTGCGGGAAGTGTCCCTTCTCGCAAAGGTTATCAGTTCTTCTCCCGGAATAGATAAACTTACTTCCCTTAAAGAACTGAATGATGTCCGTAACTACCTTTTGGACCTTATTGCGGCCAGCAAAGAAACGACCGGTCCTGATGCACGGGCACGGATGATACGGCTCCAGGCTAAGTCGGCGGCGGTGCCCCAGCCTGTGCAGGATCTCTCTCATTTGGTGGTAGAAGCCCTCTCTATTGTTACGGGGCCCGGTCTAAAGCCCCTGGTATTAACGCAGAATCAGGAATTGCTTTCCTATGCCGAAAGCATCGCTGCATTGCCCGAACGGCTCGAAACAGATGGGTTTTACCAGAATGGCCGCTGGCGTATTGTGCGCCGCAACACCGCAGTGTATCAGGG
>JAOACP010000091.1 GCA_026417795.1 Thermanaerothrix sp. | reverse complement strand
GTTTCACTGGTTCCAGCACCAGGAAGAAAAGATGGGGTAATGGATGGATATGCGAAGAAAATGTTTTCTTTTTAAAGATCTTTTCTTTTCCTACGCTTCTTTGCAGAAGGGGCGAAGAGCCAGAATCCCCGGGACATCCCTCCCCCGGGAAACCTTTTCGCTTTCTATTCCCCATCTTGAACTCGAGTGTTCCCGGCCAATCCTTGTGGAAGGGCCCAACGGGTCAGGGAAAAGCACCTTTCTTAAGCTCTGTGGGGGCCTCCTTACCCCCCGACAGGGGAGCATTTCCTTCGATGGGACACCGCTTTTTCCTTTCCCTTCCCGAGCCCCCAATCGTTCCCCCTTCGTCGTATATGTCCATCCTACGCCCTATCTTTTTAAAGGCACCGGACGAGATAACCTGCTGCTACCCCTCGGATGGAAAGGTATTTCGGCCCAGGAAGGGGAGCGACAGCTTACCATGGTAAGTTCCCTTTTCAACCTGGAATCCCTCCTTGACCGGCCTTATTGGGCCTTTTCCAGCGGGGAAGCCCAGCGACTTGCCCTGGGACGGGCCCTGCTCGCAGAACCAGAGGTTCTGCTCTTAGACGAGCCCACCACCGCCCTGGATAAGGAGGCGGACCATCTTATAGACCGGCTCCTTGGGTATGCGGAAGAACGGGGGATTTCCCTTATGGTTGCCTCCCACGATCCCCTCATGCAAAGGTGGTGCACCGTTTCTTTTGATATCCGCAGGTATTCTTCTTTTCACACTTCTGAGCAACAAGGAGATGTTTCATGAACGACGCCATCCATCCCGATGAGGCCCTCAACCTCCTGTTAGATACCATCGACCGGCTTACCCATAGGGGGCAGCCTTCCTGTGAGGTCCTCCCGTTGGAAGAAGCCCTGGGAAGGGTTCTTCCCTATCCGGTGTATTCCCCCATTGACCAGCCACCCTTTCCCAAGGCAGCCATGGATGGATATGCCCACGCAGCCCCGGAGGAGTCTTCGCGGCCCCCTTCTTTTCGGGTGGTGGGGACCGTTGGAGCCGGCGAACGGTTTCCCCGGCCCCTGGCGAGCGGCGAAGCGGTACGGATTATGACAGGAGCCCCCCTGCCAGGGGGGACCGTGGGGGTCCAGCGGGTAGAATGGACCCGGCTTGAAGGAGAGCGGGTGTATTTTACCCGTCCTGAGACGGCCCCTAATCGCATAGAGGCGGGAGAAAATGGCAGGACCGGAGAACTTTTGCTTACCCCCCGGATCCTCTCCAGCCAGGATGTGGGGGTCCTGGCCGCGGCGGGATACCGCTCAGTGGGGGTTAGCAAGAGACCGAAGGTGGCGATCTTTTCCACGGGGGAGGAAATTAAGGCGCCCCGCTTTACCGTTCCCCAATCGGACGGGATGGAAGAGGCCTTGCTTCCATCAAAAGCCCTTGCCGACCTTATCCAGCAGGCCACAGAGGAACTGGATGGTAGGTACATCTTTGACTCTAATGGCTATCAACTCACAACCCACGCCTTAAGTGCGGGGGTTCAGGCCCAATTTCTGGGGATTCTTCCCGACAGGCCAGAACTC
>JAOACP010000090.1 GCA_026417795.1 Thermanaerothrix sp. | reverse complement strand
AGGGCTTACGTTAGTAATTGCGACCGGTGGTATCGATATATCCGTT
Source organism: Thermanaerothrix sp. (assembly GCA_026417795.1). Classification (NCBI taxonomy): domain Bacteria; kingdom Bacillati; phylum Chloroflexota; class Anaerolineae; order Anaerolineales; family Anaerolineaceae; genus Thermanaerothrix; species Thermanaerothrix sp. The sequence goes on along the minus strand of JAOACP010000090.1, from coordinate 1,582 downwards.
GGGTCGGTAGTAGCTATTTCCGGTGCCATTGCGGCTTACCTTATTGGGGGGGAGCTTATTCTGGAAGGCTCCGAACAGATCCTTGTAACCCGTACTCCCATGGGTGTAGCCATCGTGATGGCTCTCCTTGTTTCTACGGTGATCGGTTTGTGGAATGGTTTCCTTGTGTCCCGTTTGCGGATTCAACCTATTGTGGCAACCCTCGTTCTTATGGTTGCTGGGCGGGGTATTGCTCAATTGATTACCAATGGCCAGATTATCACCATTTATTATAAACCCTACTATTTTATTGGGAATGGCACCCTCCTTGGTATACCCTTTTCCCTCTATATCCTCGCCTTTGTGCTGGGAGTGGTGGTTCTTGTTACCAGAAAAACAGCGTTAGGGCTTTTTATCGAAGCAATTGGTTCCAACCGTACAGCGAGTCGTTACTCGGGAATCAGGGAAGAACGGATTCTTTTGTGGTCCTATGCTTTTTGTTCCTTCTGTGCGGGTGTTTCGGGGCTCCTCGTGAGTTCTAATGTAAAAAGTGCCGATGGGAACAATGCGGGAGATCTCTTTGACCTGGATGCTATTCTGGCCGTAGTCATCGGTGGCACCTCTCTTAATGGGGGAAAATTTAATCTGGCGGGCTCAGTACTGGGAGCAATTATCATTCAGACCCTTACGACTACCATCTATTCGATTGGAGTACCACCGCAGGTAAACCTCGTTATTAAATCGATGGTGGTTTTTCTCGTTTCTATGATTCAATCAGAAAATTTCCGTTCTTTATTCCGGAGTGGATCTCGCAGATTGGCGCATCTTACCACAAGGAGCGGTATATGAAAAAAAATAAGAGGAACCATGAGCGGCTTTTATGGTTTTGGCACCAGAGAAATCTTCAAATGAACATTGCTATACGATGGGGAGCCCCTCTAGGGAAAAAGGTGTATTGGCGGGAGGTACAATCATGAGGCAGAAGAATCTTCCCCTCCTTATTACGCTTGGCCTTTTTATGGTAATGTATGGGGCAGGATCACTGGCATACACCAACTTTTTTTCGTTGCAGGTGTTTATAAATCTTTTTATCGATAATGCTTTTCTCGGTATCGCCGCAGTGGGGATGACCTTTGTGATTATTTCGGGAGGCATAGATTTGTCGGTAGGATCGGTAGTGGCCCTTACGACCATGCTTTCGGCGGATCTGTTGCAGAAAGGATTTTCTCCTGCTCTAGTAATTCCTCTTGTGTTGCTTGCTTCTAGCGCGATCGGTGGCTTTCAGGGAATAATGATCCAGTATTTTAAAATTCAGCCTTTTATTGCTACTTTGGCGGGAATGTTTTTTGCCCGAGGGGCCTGTTACTTGATCAGTATTGATACCATCAATATTGAAAATGAATGGTACCGGACCGTGAGTATGGCCGCTTTGGAATTGCCGACAGGAGATTTTATTTCGGTAAATGTGTTCATTTTTGTACTGTGGGCTCTGTTGGGATGGTGGCTCCTCCGCTATACCCGCTTTGGTAGGACTGTGTATGCTATCGGTGGTTCTGAACAGTCGGCCCTTCTCATGGGGCTTCCGGTTCCTCGGACAAAGGTA
>JAOACP010000089.1 GCA_026417795.1 Thermanaerothrix sp. | reverse complement strand
GCCAGCCCCCTGGGCCTCCGGCAACAAATCGATATGGATATGTCCTGGGTAGGCCTCTGCCCAGGCGGGGCATTCCAGAGGCTCTGCAAACAGGGCCCGTATATGAGCCTCCGTGGGGCTTTTACAACCTTCGTTCCCCCTGTACAAGAGTTCCGCCCCAGGCCGCCAGTACCGGTTAAACCAGTCGGTATACGCGGCCGTATCGGAGGTCCCTAGAATATAGCCAAGGGGGCGCCGCAGGCCCCGATAATCCCCTTCCAGGATAAAGACACAGTCCTTTTCAAAAAATGCGTAGGGGGCTGCATAAAACTGGCCAAGCACATAGGGATCATAAAAGAGCTCTGTTGCATCTTTGCCATTATCGCCTGTCTTAAGGCAGATTTCGTAGAGATAGGGGAGGTCTGTTTCTCGATATTCCCGGATGCACATCATAACTCTTATTAAGAGTATACCGAAAAACGTTCTATGGAAAGGGCAGAACCATCGTCGGGACTCAATTCCACACACACTCCCTGCAGGAAAGGCTCTCCTTTTGCAAGTTCCATTTTATGGGGAATTTGGGTGCGATTTCGTTCTAAACATACCGCCGCATCCATCCCAATCACACTTTCAATGACGCCGCACATGCCTGCATCGGTGATATAGGCGGTAGAACGAAAAGCGCTTTGCTGAGGGTGGGCGCAACCATTTTTATCAATCTTAGAAAAAGGTGTCAAAATCCGTTCGTCCGCGGTCTGCACATGGGTGTGGGTACCAACGAGGGCGCTTATTCGCCCGTTTCCGTAAAAGGCAAGGGCCTCTTTTTCCTGATTCGACTCGGCGTGAAAATCCACGATAATAATAGGAGTTCCCTTGCTCGATTGAGTTTGTTGGGTAATTTCTTCAATAATTCTATCAAGGGTGCGAAAGGGACAATCAATAGGTGTCATCTCTTCCCGGCCCTGCAAATTTATTACATAGATAGGATACTCCACACCAGGCACCCCCATGAACCCCCGGCCAGGGAGCCCCGGAGGATAATTGGCTGGCCGGATAACCCGGGGGGTGTTTTCCAGGACCGGCCAAAAATCCCGCTTTTCCCAGACATGGTTACCGGTGCTTACCACATCTACCCCACTGCTTAAAATGAGTTCCAGGGTATAGGCGGTAAGGCCAAAACCGCCCGCCGCATTTTCCCCATTGGCAATGACCACATCAGCCTGGTAGTGCTCCTTCAAGGCAGGAAGCTTTTGCTGGAGACCCTGGATCCCAGGGTCTCCCACAATATCGCCCAGGAAGAGACAACGGATGTTACCGGGCATACTCGACGATACGGGTTTCCCGGATAATCGTTACCTTAATCCGTCCCGGATATTGGAGTTCATTTTCTATCTTTTTGGCTATCTGTTTTGCCAGTTCCTTCGATTGTTCATCGTTCAGGGCCTCATTGTTCACCAAGATCCGCAGTTCCCGACCGGCCTGAATAGCAAAGGCCTTATCCACACCGCTAAAGCTTTCCGCAATTTGTTCCAGATTCTCGAGCCGCTTGATGTAATTATCCAGTGTTTCTCGACGGGCTCCCGGACGGGCCGCCGAAATGGCGTCCGCAATCTGAACAATGATAGATTCGATGCAGGAGGGTTCCACATCGTTGTGATGACTTCCGATAGCGTTGATTACCCGCGGATCCTCCCCAAACTTACGGGCGATATCCATTCCTATTTCGGCATGGTTAAGGTC
>JAOACP010000088.1 GCA_026417795.1 Thermanaerothrix sp. | reverse complement strand
GGAAGGAGGAGGTAAGCCTAAGGTGGCACCCCAGGTATGTACCGCGGAACCCTTCAGGCTAGGGGCTTTCACCATTGTCCCTTTACCACTCTTTCATGGGGAACTCCCCATCTTAGGATGGCAGGTGTGGGAAAACCGGAAAAGCCTTACCTATGTTACCGATGCGAGTCATATTCCCCCTCAAACGCTCGAAAAATGCACCGGAACCGATTGTCTTGTCATTGGGGCCCTTCGCCAGCGTCCCCATTCAACCCATTTTACCTTTGACCAGGCTCTGGAACTTGTTGCAACCATCAAACCGCGAAGGGCATACATCACCCATCTGTGCCATGAACACAGTCACAAAGAAATCACCGAGTTTTTTAGTGAAAAAAGAAAGGGATATCTCGCAGGAGCCGGGGGTTTCCCTGAAACCCTTACACCGGCCTACGATGGCCTTACCCTGGCTATGTAAGGGGATTCATTCGGTGGGGAGGGTGTGCGGTTTTAAAGGCAATCCCCATTCGTATAAGGGACACCTTTCGTTATAAGGGAAGCATTCCAAAGCCCTGCCCCGAGACCTGCCCATTAAAGCCCCGGATTTCTGGACCTGGGGGCTTTTAACGATCGACCTTTTACTCAGCGATAGGGGAAATAAAAAAGCCCCTGGTGTTCACCAGGAGCTTTCCTCCTCAATTCCCTAAAAAGGGAAATTACCCTTTTCCCCCGCGAGAAGCACTACAAGCGCCCCTCCCCTCGACTGCTTACACCTTCTTGGTAATAAAATCGCTTTTCAGACAGCGGGTACAAATCTTAAGGGTCGCCGTGGTACCCCCAATCTCGGTCTTAACTTTTACCAGGTTGGGTCTCCAGGTCCGACGGGTATGATTATTGGCGTGACTGACCTTATTTCCCGTCACCGTATGTTTTCCGCAGATATCGCATGTCCGTGACATAACAACCTTCCTTCGTCTAACCTACCACACAAATTGGGCTTTACTATAGCCGATTATCAAAATAATGTAAAGGCCCTGACAATACTATTCCCCGCATAGTGGGAGCCCCTCTCATAATCAGATCTCAGGGTATACCGGCGGCCTACCGCCGCCCTCTTATCATGTAGCCAATCCGCCTAGGGATAGCGTCGTTTAAAGGCCCGCACCCGGGCTGCGGCCGTAGTGGTCCAGGGGCTCCGATCGCCCCGGGCAAGGTACCGAAAACCGATACCTGCCACCATGGCCCCGTTATCCCCACAAAGAGAAAGGGGCGGGAACAGACAACGCAGATCCTTTTCTGCGGCAAGGCGCTGTCGAAGGTACGAGTTAGCCGCCACCCCTCCCCCGATAACCACCGTCCTCAGGCCCGTATCTTCCACCGCCCGAAACAGGGCCCGCAGCAGAATTTCGATGGCCGCCTTCTGGAACGAGGCGGCCACATCTTCGCTCCGATAATTCCCCGTTACAGGGTCCCGGGGAACCTCTTTTACTCTAAATTGATCGATCTGATTAATTACCGCCGTTTTAAGGCCCGAATAGGAAACATCATACCGATGTTCCCCTTTATAGAGGTTGGGGAGGGGAAAACGAAAGGCCTCGCTATCGCCCCTTTGAGCAAGTCGATCAATATAGACGCCCCCCGGATAGCCAAAACCGTAATACTTAGCCACCTTATCGAAGGCTTCGCCCACCGCATCATCGATGGTAGTCCCCAATACCTCGATGGTATCAAAATCTTTTACCTTACAAAGAATACTGTGGCCCCCCGACACGAGGAG
>JAOACP010000087.1 GCA_026417795.1 Thermanaerothrix sp. | reverse complement strand
ATATGGGGTCGTACCCCAGCTCCACCACGGCGGGGGTAAGGATGGGGGTCATGATCATTATTATGGAGACCGGGTCTATGAACATGCCCAGCACGAAGATCACCGCCATGGAGAACAGCAGCACCGAGACCTTGGCGGCGGGCATGGAGGTCAGGAAGCCCACCACCAACGTCCTTCCCCCTATGCCGCTGAAGACGGAGCTGAAGGCGGAGCCCGCGGCCATTATCCAGCAGGCCATGGAGGTCACCTTAAGGGTGACCATCAGGGAGTCCTTGAGCACATCCCCCTTAAGGCGCCTCCTTAAGGCCACGTAGACCAAGCTCAAGAAGGCCCCCACTCCGGAGGCCTCCGTTGGGGTGGCCATGCCGGAGAATATGGACCCAAGGACCCCTATTATTATGAGGAAGGGGCCCACCAGGAACCGCAAGGACGCCAGCTTCTCCCGGAGCGGTATTTCCTCCGTTATGACCGGCGCCTTGTCCTTGTTGACGGAGCAGTAGACCCATATGTAGGCTATGAAGACCAAGGCCATCACCAGCCCCACCCCAAGGCCGCCGGCGAAGAGCTTGCCCACCGAGACCCCCGCCACGGAACCGTAGACTATCATGTTGAAGCTTGGCGGCACCACCTGGGGAAGACACCCCGCCGCCAGCAGGGAGCCGATGGAAAGGCGCCTGTCGTAGCGGTTCTTCTCCATGACCGGGAAGAGGATCAGCGCCATGGCGGATACCGCCGCGGCTATCACCCCCGACATGGCCCCTATGAGGTATCCGAACAGCACCGCCACGATGGCCAGGGAACCCCTTATCTTGCCGAACAGGTCGTACAGGGTGGTGAAGAGCTCCTCCGCAACGCCGCTCTTCTCCAGTATGGCGGACATGAACACGAAAAGGGGCAGCGAAACCAGGGCCCAGTTGTTCATCAACGTCCATATCCCCTGGAACACCACGTAAAGGCCGCCCCAGCCCCAGTAGACCACCCCGAAGACCATGGAGGTGGCGAAGAGGGCGAAGGCCACCGGGAGGTTGATGAGTATCATCCCGAAGAGGGCGGCGAACATGACTATCGGCGCGTAGGACTCTCCCATGTCTTATACACCTCCGCCCGGGCCTTCGGGCTTGGCTTTTTTAAAGAGGCCCGCCAAGATCGAAAGGGCCTGAAGGGCCATAAGCACCACCCCCAGGACCGGGACCCACTTGAACCACCAGATGGGAGGGGCGAAGACCACGCCGAGGCTTGAATCAACCTCCCGCTGAAGGAACGACTGATGGGCTATGGGAACGTTGACGTAGAGGATGACCCCGCAGCAGCATAGGATTATGGCCGTGTTCAAAAGGTCCAAACACCTTTTAAGGCCCGCCGGGAGCTTTGAGTATATTATGTCCACCGATACGTGCCCCTTTTCCAACAGGGTATAGGCCCCTCCCATGACGAAAAGGGCGCCGTACATCCACACGGACAGGAACATGGCCCTCACGTCCGCCCGGCCCACGAAGTACCTCACCACCACCCCGTAAACCACCACCGCCACTATGGCCAAGGTGAGGTACATAAGGACCCTGCCGGTCCATAGGCTTATGCGATCCACGAAGTTCAAACCACACCACCCCCTGCGGGTTTAACTGCCCCAGGTTATCCTGTCTCGTTTCCCAGGGCCCCAACGGGATCCGCGGGGCCCTAGGAAACCAGGCGGAACGCTACTTAATCTGTCTCTTATACACATCT
>JAOACP010000086.1:1578-1828 GCA_026417795.1 Thermanaerothrix sp. | reverse complement strand
GGGCTATTACGGGTACAATATTCCCCTAGAAGTACTTGCCACTGTGGATGCGGAAATTCAAGGGGTCTTTGTTAATTTGGGACGTTTTAATGTGTTGGGGCAGACCGAACGGTTTTCTGCCCGGGATCTTCAGGCTTTTATTGACCTTATCCAAACCGCAAAGCAAAACAACACCCCGTTGCCGGATGAAGTAAAATTTGGGGACGTGCAATTGACCGAAGGGCTCCTTAAAAAACTGTATGGGGCTTTT
>JAOACP010000086.1:0-1568 GCA_026417795.1 Thermanaerothrix sp. | reverse complement strand
AACCAGTACCAGGCGATGATAAAGACGAGCGTGGCCTTCCTCAATGTAGCGGAAGGAAAGACTATCGGTATGGCTAATATTACTACCACCGGTAATTCGCGGGAAACCCAAACCAAGGCCATTCGGGAAGCCATTGATGCAATTCCGGTACAACTTACCTACGAGGTGCGGAAGATTCCTGCCTTTACGCTGCGAACCCAGGTTCTCCAGGTGAAGGGTGGAGACGTTAAGATGCAATTTGGTCAAGATATGGGAGTAGTAAAAGGGGATGAGTACATCGTGGTAAGCCGAGAAAGTGTGGGAGGCCTTGTGGACGAACAGGAGGTGGGCCTTGTGGTAGTGAAAGAGGTGGGGCTCCAGGTTGCCACCGCGAGTATTCGGTATGCCAATAAGGGGCTTGTGGAAGGAGCTCAGCTGGTCGAAGTTCCCCGTTTAGGCGCTGACATTGGTCCTTACCTTATGTATCTTAAGTATTTCAATGCAATTAAAGATAGTGATGGAGATACTACTAATGGTACCCTGGCTATAGGAGCTAAAATACCTGTTACCCGAGGTTTTTACGATGTACGGCCGGTAGTGGGCATCCAAGTGAATCTGGATCCCTTCTTCCTGTTTCCCCTTATTGCGTATGGAGGGGTGGAGTATAATCTCTATATGGGCCGCTTAGCCATAACCGGAACCGCCGCTTTTGCAGGGGGATCGAACTATCTTGTCCAGTGGTTAGAAGAACAGCTTTCTACTTCTGATGATAAATGGTTCACCCATTATGGAATTAAGCTGAACGGTGAAGTAAGCTACTTGGTAAGTCGGGATATGCTCATTTTTGTTAATGTAGGCATGGACTACATGCTCGGTGTTTTCGAAGGGCTCGGAGGGTTCTTTAAAAGCTTTGGGGGTACCGGGATTGCCGCAGGGGTAACCTTTAAGTTATAAGGGAGGCATGAAAGGAATCATAGTAGCTGCCGGGTATGGGACCCGGTTTTTGCCTGTAACTAAGACCATACCCAAGGAGATGCTTCCACTCATCAATGTGCCTTCCATCGCCTTTATTGTCGACGAATTTGTAAAGTCTGGGATAGAGGATATTATCATTATCACTTCTCGACGAAAAAAGGTGATGGAAGATTATTTTGACCGCGAAGTAGAGCTGGAAGCGGTGTTTGAACAGGAAGGTAAAACGGACCGCCTGCGGTGGATAAAGCCACCGGCGGAGGTTCGCATCGTATTTATACGACAACAGTACATGTTGGGAACCGGCCATGCCCTTCTGCAGGTTCGACCCTTTATTGGGGATGAGCCCTGTGTGGTAGCGTACCCCGATGACCTGCATGTGGGGGAACCACCTCTTGCGGCTCAGCTTATCGAGGGATGGCGAGAAACGGGTTGTTCTGTGATGGCCACCGTTTATGAACCGGGCGATGTAAGTCGTTATGGTGTCCTCGATATCGCCACCGATGGTGAACATGTCCGAGCCATTGTAGAAAAACCGAACCGGGGGACCGAGCCAAGCCACGAGGTTTCAATTGGACGCTATCTGTATACACCGGAGTTTTTTACCCTGTCTCTTA
>JAOACP010000085.1 GCA_026417795.1 Thermanaerothrix sp. | reverse complement strand
GTCCCCACACTGATTCCCCACAACACCATACCCGCGAGAATAAGCGGAATATTCCCCATAAAAATAAGAGGAGCGGTGAATACCTCTGCCACAAAGAGCCCTAAAAGGGCTTTCAATCCAAAACGATCATAGAGGAACCCAAACACGATGGCCGCCGCCGCATCCACTGCCATAGCCCCGGCATACAAAAGAGGTATGGCCTCTTCCACAAAACCATTCGTCTTTTTAAGGTGAAGCCCAATAAGGGGAAAGTCGGTGATTCCCATAGCTAAGAGGGCCGCCGCCGCCACAATAATCCAGTATTCCCGGCTATAACCGCTTGTTCCCAATACGGGCCGTACCGTTTTTAATTCAAATTTTTGAGGATGGGGGAACAAAAAACGGGCCACGATGGCGGTTCCTACCGCAATACCCGCCGGGATAAACAGCAATAGCAGTCCTTTCCGGTAGCCTGCCAGGGACTCCCCGTTTTTTGTGGTAAACAAAAGAAGAGAAAAAAGGGCTGGCCCCAGGAAAGCCCCTAATTGGTCCATGGCTTCGTGGAGTCCAAACCCAAAACCACTGCCGGTCTGTTTAGAGGCAAAGGAAAGCACCGCGTCCACCGCGGGCTTACGAATGGCCTTTCCCACCCGTTCTAAGAAAAGAAAAATAACGGCCAGTTGCCAACCACTAAAAAAGGCCATCATGGGAAGCGAGGTAAGGCCGATGGTATACCCAAGGATGATTAAAAGCCAGTATTTCCTTGTTTTATCAGCGATAGAGCCAGAAACAAAACGGAGGGCATATCCCACAAATTCTCCAAGGCCCGCCGCAAGCCCCAGGGCAAAGGCGCTGGTTCCCAGGAGTTTAAGATACTGGCCCACCACACTGCGGCCACCCTCATAGTTCATATCCGCAAAAAGGCTTATCACGCCGAAAAGAACTATAAACAGAATCGCCATTTTCTTGTCTAAAATAGGTTCCTTCTCTGATTTCATGATAGGTCCTCCACAAAATTAGGAAATACGTGGTGTAACTGTATCACAGGTTTTTTATATTTTTCTATACAAACAACCCAGCTAAACACCCCAGCGGCGGAACAAGACACAAGGAGAACTCTTTCACTTTAACGGGGGCCTTTCTTCAAAGAATCGTCCTATTAAAAAAAATCCCCAGCGGCACCAACGCCCTGGGGTTACATGGGAGTAATGTAAGTTATTTTAAAGATAAAACCTGGTCTTTCCTTCCCTAGGGTTTTAATTTTTGCAAAGCATCCCGGACAGTACTGAATTCCAGTCCTTCCGCAAGGCACCAATCCCGAATAACCGTCTGTTCGGGCGGCATCGGTTTACCCAACACCTGTTCTATTTGAGCTTTTGAAACTCCCCAGGCTAAAACCTCTGCAAAGGTAGTTTTTCCCCGAATAAGATTTTCTGAGCTTGTCTGGGGAAGGGGCGTATGGGTTGCATCGGTAACAGGGGAGGTCCGCTGAGTCTGGGAATTCGATGATACAGTAGAAGATGCGTTTTGCCCCTCCGAAACCGTTCCTTTGGTAGCCGCGACTGGTTGAGTTTGGTTAGCAGTGGTGGCTACTGCAGACGTTTTTGGGGCTGTTACCGTTTTTTCTGAATCGGACGTTTTAGTTTCAGGAACCTTTGAATCGCTCGCAGAAGCGGGCGAGACAATGTTCTGATCCTGGGTAACCACCAGGCGGGGTTGCAGCTGGGCTATTTGTTCATCCGTAAGCTTACCTAAGTCCCGGAGCACCTTTATCGCCGTATCCAGGATACCGGTACTTTCTTCTTTTGGTGTGTATGGGATACCCGTATACAGGGCAACAAAGAGCCGCACCGAATCGGTTCCAATTTCCTTATCTCCCATGGTTCCATCTGTCTCTTATACACATCT
>JAOACP010000084.1 GCA_026417795.1 Thermanaerothrix sp. | reverse complement strand
CTTGAAGGGTCCCCATCGGGCAAAGGGCACACCAGGAGCGAGGCTTAAAGAAAAAACCCAGGAGAGAACTAATACCCACCGACAGAATGTAAATAGCCCAAAAAATCCGTCCAACCTGGGCCCAGGTCTGACCAAAACGGGCTATGAGGTTTATCATACAAAAAAACATAAACCCACAAAGGGCTCTCCGAAGTTCTGGCGTATACAACCACGGTGGCAGCCGATGTTTTCTGGAAACCTTCCCCAGAACCGCCGTAAGGTATGTGCCATTCGGGCATACCTTCCCGCAAAAATAACGGGTATACCGAAAACTAAGCCCCACCGCCAGCACTATCAATATGATCACCAAGAATCCCAGAAAAGGGAAAAAATAACCGCCCACACTTACCATTGCGACAAAAATAACCGATAGGACAGAGGGCCATTTTTTATGTTGGGTTACGCTGTCTGGTCTATTCATGATTTAAATATATATTATTTTGACAATATAATAAATATATCATACATCCAGAACTATCTTTTCGAACAAGAAAGAAGAGACCCAGGCTTTTTTCTTTATCTAAATACAAGACTTTATTCTGTATGGTAGCGCCCCGGCGAGGCTTTTCGGAGAGTAGAGGTTTTTCTTTGTTAGAAGGGCTCCCCAATTCCCAAAGGCCCTTTTCAGGAAGAACTATTTTTCTTTCCGATATCGATACACATGGATGGATTCTTTCGTAACAAGCCCTTCTATCATAATTTCATCCAGGAAGGGAAGGAGCATATCTATCTTTTCTTCCCTGTCGACTATTTCGATTACAATGGGTAGGTCCGCAGAAAGGGTAAGAATCCCCGCAGAATGCATATGGCTGTGGGCCCCAAAGCCCATAATCCCCCGCAAAACCGTAGCTCCCGAGAGTTTTAGTTCCCGGGCCTTAAGGACTATCTGTTCATACACGGGCCGTCCATGATACATGTCGGATTCGCCCAGATAAATTCTCAGAAGCACATCATCTTCTTCAAAATGCATCGATTACCCCCTCGCCTTATATGATAGATCCTTAGTATATCACCATTCTCTGCCAATGGGCGTACAAAAATTTATCTCCTTCCGGCACATAAAGGTTCTTTACCCGTTATATTCTGTTTGCCTGGGCCAGGAGGATACCAAGGACGATGGCCGCAAAACTTACCACATTGTTAAGGAAAAAGTTCCAGAAGGCGGCCCCATATTGTCCCTTTTGTAAAAGGGTCACCGTTTCTAAGGCATAGGTAGAAAAGGTGGTATAGGCCCCTATGAACCCAATGGTTATCAAAAAACGGTAATTTTGAGAAAGGGCGGCCCTATTGATAACCGTAAAAAAGAAGCCCATTAACAGGGAACCACTCACATTCACGACCAGGGTTCCCAGGGGAAAGGCCGTGAAAATTCGTTCTGATACAAAACGGGATACCACAAAACGAAAAAAGGCCCCTAGGCCCCCGCCCACTAGAATAAGAGAAAGGTTGATAAGATTCATGATGGGTATACTATAAGAAGACCAACAAAAAAAGACAATAATAAAAAACCCCATCCTTTTTTGCGGTTATCCGCCGTTGGTTATTTTATACCCCAGGCATTACAATTACTTTCATGATAAGCAATTCAGAAGAAATACAAAATTGGGAAAAAGTCTTCCTTATAGAACAGGGCAAGGAAGTACACAGCAAACGCCTTGCAAGGGAACTTTCTATCCGTGATTTATCCCAACTGATTGGGGTACATCGTAATTACCATTACCGCTATTGAACAGGGCAAACATGATTATTCCTCTATCATAGGCACCAACTTGTTTTCTGTATTGGGCGCAAAATCAGTGCATATTACTAGAAATGCGGAACTTCTTGAGATAGGAGCCGACTCCTTTAGTATTGAACAGGTCAGGGACATTATTAAAATGCGTCCGTCCAACCAGATCATGATTATAGGTAAACAGATTCGGAGTTTCAGAAAGTCCCG
>JAOACP010000083.1 GCA_026417795.1 Thermanaerothrix sp. | reverse complement strand
GGGGATCATATTTCGTTTGGATTCTTAGGTGAGGCAACGTTCCCTTTTCGTTTAGATTTTACGTGAGGCAATTCGGCGCGTGGGCATGTAAAGCGTAAGATTGTAAAATAAGGCGGGAGGTGGTTGTCTTGGATCGCAAGGAGTTGGCTTCAAAGATAGAGCACGCGTTCCTCAAGCCCGACTCGGACATGGGGACCATAGAGCGGGCATCCCTGGCCGCCCAGGAGGCGGGGGTTGGGGCGGTGGTGGTTCAGCCCTGCCACGTGAAGGCCCTGTCCTCCCTGCTTGAGTCCTCCCCCACGAAGGTGGTGGCGGTGGTGGGCTTTCCCCTGGGGGGCACCTACACGGAGGCCAAGGCGTTGGAGGCCCGGAGGGCCGTTGAGGAAGGGGCCGACGAGCTGGATGTGGTGATGAACTTGAGCTTCTTCGCCTCCGGCAAGTACCGGGAGGTCCAGGAGGATCTGGAGGCGGTGATTCAAGTGGCCCAAGGGAGGCCTGTCAAGGTGATATTGGAGACCTCCCTTTGGGACGAGGGGGCCATCGTGAAGGCCTGCCACATCGCCCGGGACGCGGGGGCCGCCTTCGTAAAGACCTCCACGGGCTTCTTCGGAGGCGCGGAGGAGTGGTCCGTGCGGCTTATGCGGAAGACATTGGGTACCCGCATGGGGGTCAAGGCGTCGGGGGGCATAAAGGACCTTAGCAAGATGCTGGCCATGCTCGCCGCCGGGGCGGACCGAATAGGCACCAGCTCCACCTTCGAGATACTGGACCAGTGGGATAAGCGCTTCAAGGGCTGAGCCTCCTTAAAGGGCCGAGCCCTCCTTAAAGGGCTGAGCCCCATTAAAGGGCTATGCCCTCCCATCCGAAGGCCCGCTCCAAGGGACATGGGAAAAGGTCAAGGGCTCCTGCAGGGCAAGGCCTGCGTCCTGGCGCCGTCCGGATAAGGGGTTAAGCCCCTTCTAAGGGCTTAAACCCCTTCCCGGACGGCCCTTTCACCTCCGCCGTGTTAAAAACTTCAAGCCTAAGGGGCCCGTCAGCGAACTTCCAGCGGCTGGTGGGCAAGGAGCAGGTTCTCCCATATCCAGCGGACCGGGTCGATCCCCGGTGGGACCTGGAACCGGGCCGCCTCCTTGGCCCCCTTTGACGCGGAGGCCACCGCCACCGACGTGGGGAAGCGCCCCAGCATGTGCCGGTCGTTGTCCCCGTCCCCCATCACCAGCACCTCTTGGGGCTTGAGCCCCAAAAGGCCGCAGAGGAGCTCCAGGGAGCTTCCCTTGTTGACATGGCGCCGCATCACCTCCAGGAAGTGCCCCTTGGAGGTGTAGAACTCAAGGTCCGGGAAGCGGAGCTGGGCCTCCTTAGAGATGCGCTCCAGCCGGGCCAGGTCCTCCTCCACCGCCAGTATCTTTGTGGAGGCGAAGGGCTCGTCAAAAAGGGCGCCTCCCATCTCCAGGGGGTCAACTCCGGAGAGCTCCGCGTAGTACCTGGCCCTTGGGGAGGAGGCCTCCTCCACCAAGAGCTCCTCGTCCCGGTAGGCCTGCACGTAGACATCAAGGTCCCGGAAGAACCGCAGCACCCGGTGGGACGTCTCCGGCGGGATGGGGTCGTGGTACCAGCGTATCCCCATGGCATCCACGATCATGGCCCCGTTGTACGCCACCACGGGGGCTCCAAGTGTCACCCGTTCCGCAAACCTCATGGCGGAGCGGAACATCCGGCCGGTTACGAAGGTCATCCTCATGCCCCGCTCCGCCAGCTCCCTAAGAAGCTCCTCCCTTTCGGCGGGCAGGCATCCCCGGTCGTCCAATATGGTGCCGTCAAGGTCAAAGGCTAAAAGCTTTATCATGTTCACGGGCTCCTTTGTTTAATTTAAATCTAAAAAACAATCCCCATCCCTCAAGGAAGGTTATAACCTGTGGGCCCCCATGGCAACCCCCCGAATTGCCTCACGTAAAATCTAAACGAAAAGGGAACGTTGCCTCACCTAAGAATCCAAACGAAATATGATCC
>JAOACP010000082.1 GCA_026417795.1 Thermanaerothrix sp. | reverse complement strand
CTCGGAGATGTGTATAAGAGACAGGCGAAGTACCGTACAGGGATTACCCATCATCAGAAACCGGAGGACATCCCGATGACCAGTAAGTACGTGCTTGGATATTCGGCAGAAACCGTAAGTGAACCTATTTTGTGGCGCCTGGTTAAAGATTTTGATATCCGGGTAAATATTCTGCGGGCTGAAATTTCTCCTGGACAAGAGGGGAATCTCCTTGTCGAATTTGGGGTTGAAGAAGAAGAAAAACTCTCCCGGGCCCTTTCCTGGCTTGAATCGATAGGGGTAAGCTGGGTTAGTGTTTCAAAGCGCCTTTTCTGGGACGAGGATCGATGCATCGACTGTGGCAGTTGTTCGGGGGTGTGTTTTTCAGGGGCTATTGTGCTGGATAGAAAGGACTGGAAGCTCCAGGTAAACCGGGATCTCTGTGTGGCCTGTGGAAACTGTGTAAAGGCCTGCCCCATGGGATGCTTTACCCTTGATTTTGGGGAAGTCTCATAAACCATGACAAGAGGGCGGCTTTTCCAATAGGTCCCGGAACACCATGGTAGCTGAGGCGCCGTCCCGGAAACAGCCTTTGTGCGGTATACCGGACATACGCCAGGAGGTATCCCCTGTACAGAGAACGATTTTACCGGTTCCCCATGGAAAAGGGCCGATTTTCCTCCCTCACCCTTAAGATAGAAGAAACGGATCTCTGGATTGGCTGGAGGGGGGGGCTATTCCCTTCTGAGCAGGGAGAGGGGGAATCAGCCCACCCCACAGGAATCGCTGAAAAAGATCCGGTAAGATGGAAGGGGGGTGGCCCGCCCGCGGAAAGGGGGGGAACATTTCTTGCAAACCCCTTCGAAGATCATCGTGTCCGTCAGCGAGCAACCCATATCGTACAAGCCTTAAGAAAACACATCCAGGAATACAGTGATACCCACCCCGATTTTCTTTCCAGTTTGGTCCCCCTTCATTTTGATCCAGAGGCACCCCCCATTGTGCAACGGATGCTCCAGGCCGGTCAGGCGGCCGGTGTAGGCCCCATGGCGGCGGTAGCCGGTGCCATTGCGGGACTGCTGGGGGAGGAGCTTACACAGGAATTTACCTTTGATGAATTGGTTATAGAAAACGGCGGAGATTATTGGCTCTGGATTCAGGAGCCGCTGCTTGTGGGAGTGTACGCGGGGCTTTCTTCGCTTTCGGGGAAAATAGCAGTGCGACTACAGCCTTCGGGAAGACCCTGGGGGCTTGCCTGCTCTTCCGGAACCGTAGGGCCTTCCCTGAGCTTTGGCAAAGCCGATGCGGCCATGGTACTGGCCCCCGATGCGGCCGCGGCTGATGCCTGGGCCACCGCCCTGGGAAACCTCCTTAAACGGCAAGAAGATATGGAAGAAGCCCTTTCGTACCTTGCCTCAATGGCCCCTCAGAAAAACCAACCCCAGAAAAACCAGAGGGATGATAAGGAACCTTTATCTCATTTTGAAAGGCCCTCTTCAGCGGCACCGCAAACCCAGAAAAAAGGAGACATCCATGGTGGGCCCCCTTCGTTCTGCACACCTGGAGGGACATCCTCTCTTCTCTTAGAAACACCTTTTGATTGTCTTCCCCAGGGAGCCCTCTGTATCATGGCCGATCATCTTGCCGCATGGGGCAACCTTGAACTGGTTCCCTGGGATGGCTCATGGAAAGACTAAGAACTCTTACTATGCCATCATAAGGGCCCCCTACCAGACCTTTTCAGAGAGGACCGTGAAGAGCTGGCACGTCTTGTTTAACCCTGCATCCAGAAAATCGCAGGGATCTTGCCAAAACGAAGGGGGTGTTTTCTCCATTCCCCTATGGTCTTCATCTCAATTCGCTCATCGGTACCCATGATATCCCGGGCAATACAGAGGCGGGTTGTTTCTTCCAGATGGGACACCAGGTACGCCGCAAGCTGGTCGGTCCTGTAGGGGGTCTCTATCCATCCTACCGAAAGGGCCTCTCGACGGGAAAGGCCTTCCAGATACCGAAGTCGTTTAAGGCGGTCCGGTTCTTTAATGGGCAAATAGCCCTCAAACATAAAACGT
>JAOACP010000081.1 GCA_026417795.1 Thermanaerothrix sp. | reverse complement strand
GGATACGGATCAGGCGATAACCCAGACGCTGGCGGTTCCCCTTTCGCTTCATTGTTGGCAGGGAGACGATGTGGGAGGCTTTGAGGGAAGTGATTCCTTGTCCGGCGGAGGAATTCTTGCCACCGGTAATTATCCTGGTCGGGCCCGAAACGGAGATGAACTTCGTCAAGATGCTTCCTTTGCTTTTTCCCTTATTCCCGGTAAAAAACGTTTTAATCTCCATGCCATGTATGCGGAAACGGGTGGCAAAAAGATAGATCGGGATGAGCTAGAGCCAGAACATTTTAAAAAATGGATTGATTGGGCCCAGGAACAACAGATAGCCCTGGACTTTAATCCTACCTTTTTTTCTCATCCTAAAGCATCTTCAGGATACACCTTAGCTCATGCGGATACTGCTATTCGAAAGTTTTGGATTCGTCATGGCAAGGCCTGTCGGCGTATTGCGGCTTACCTGGGAAAGACCCTTAATGAGCCCTCTATCGATAACATCTGGATCCCTGATGGTTCAAAGGATCTTCCCCTGGATCGGCTCGGGCCGCGGCAGCGGCTTCTCGAATCCCTGAATGAAATCCTTCAGGAATCCTATCCTGCTAGACACATCATAGACACCGTAGAGAGCAAGCTTTTTGGGATCGGGAGCGAAGCCTACGTGGTGGGTTCCCATGAATTTTACATGGGATATGCCGTACAACGCCAGATAGGGCTTTGCCTTGATATGGGGCATTTCCATCCAACCGAGACAATCCACGATAAGATTTCTGCCTTAAGTCTTTTCGTCCCAACCTTGCTTCTCCATATAAGTCGGGGAATTCGCTGGGATTCGGATCACGTCGTTTTGTATTCCGACGATGTGCGGGATGTCTGCCGGGCGGTGGTTCGGGCTAATTTAGTGAACCGGGTTGCCTTTGCCCTGGACTTCTTTGATGCCTCGATTAATCGGATTGTCGCCTGGGTGATTGGAGCCCGTAGTTTCCGGCTGGCCTTGCTGGAAGCCTTCCTTGAGCCAGTTGACCAAATTCGGAAGGCCGAAATGGAGGGAAAATTCCACGAACGCCTTGCTCTTATGGAAGAAGCGAAGACCCTTCCTTTTACGGCGGTTTGGGATTATCTGTGTTATCGGGAACATATCCCCAATGGTCCTACCTGGCGATCCCAGGTAGAACGGTACGAACGGGAGGTGCTTTCTCATCGAAGATAGTATTTTGTAGCACCCAATACTTCTTTTAATCTTATTTATTCTATGTTAGAATACTTATATGAACATTCGAGCAAAGCTAGTTACCCTGGTGGTCGCGGTGGTGGCTCTGGTTCTCGGGGCCTCTTCGCTTTATGTGGTGATGCAGGCCCCCGTTGAACGGATAGAGTCGGAGCGACGCATCCTGGATACGGTCAAGAATGGCATGTACAACCTTTCTATTGAAACGAATCGGCTCAGTACAGCTATGTTTAGCCGAAGTAAGCTTC
Source organism: Thermanaerothrix sp. (assembly GCA_026417795.1). Taxonomy (NCBI): domain Bacteria; kingdom Bacillati; phylum Chloroflexota; class Anaerolineae; order Anaerolineales; family Anaerolineaceae; genus Thermanaerothrix; species Thermanaerothrix sp. The sequence goes on along the minus strand of JAOACP010000081.1, from coordinate 601 downwards.
GTTTTGAGGAAGCCCAGAATCGTTATAGAGAGGTTTTTACGAGGATAAACGAGGTCTCCTATTTACGACGGGACGCTACTTTACGGGAAGCCCTGGAAATTATCGAGCGACTTCAAAAACTAAATGAAGAAAACCTTAAAAATGTGGATCAGATCTTTAAGGAATTGTATGCCAATGCGGAGGAACTCTTTGTATCGGTAGATCGCATGACTTTCCGTCGAATTCTTACGGATGATCCTCTTAAGAAAGATGCCAATCTCCGGATGCAGGCCCTTTTCAACTTGAATCGTCTTGAATCAGCTATTGGCATTTTAAACGATAGTCTTGATTCTTCCATCAAGGTGATTGATGAGCAGAGTCTGGTTATCGATGACCGCATAGCCCAGATACGGCGCCAGTCCCTCTTTGTTACCCTGGGAGTTATTGCGGTGTTTGTGGTGCTTACCACCGTAGCGGCCCTGCTTTTTTCTGGGACCATTGCGCGGAACGTGGTATCGATTGTGGGGGGCATTCGCTCGCTGAGCGAGGGGGATCTGACGGTGGAACTGGTGGTGCGCAGTCGGGATGAGGTAGGGGAACTGGCGGCGCGGATGAACGAGTT
>JAOACP010000080.1 GCA_026417795.1 Thermanaerothrix sp. | reverse complement strand
CCTTGCATGATGGTGTAACCGGGCCCATACGGCGCCCGGGGGTAAACCTCTATAGGTGAATATACTGATAAAAACCCTCCATATCAAAAGGATTCATAAAAAAGAAGGGGCTTTTCCTAAGGTTCCTCTGTTTTGCTCTTTTGTTGTTTCTCTTGAGAAATTTCATCATTTTCCGGGAGCCGGGGGAAGTTCTTTTTCCGTCGCTGTCGGACACATTCGGTAAGGAGGTACTCAATCTGCCCATTGATAGAACGGAACTCGTCTTCCGCCCAGGCGGCTAGTTCTTCCCAGAGGGCAGGGGAGATGCGGAGGATAATCTGTTTCTTTTTGTCGTCCTTTTCTGCCATAGCTTCCTGCCCCTTACGCTTCAATCGTATCTCAGCCTCTTTGACAAGCCCGGTTTTGTCTTTCCGGTTTTGTCTTTAACAAAATCGCCGCAAAGGTGTTTTTACCATACCCCCTGGTGGGCTATCCAACCACCTTCACCATGCCCCCTGGCTTGTATTCCTGTAGTAGGCCCTTACCTAATTCCCTGGCGTTTTTTCTGAGGGGGCTGATATCCCTTTCCCCCAGGGCCTGGCCAATGATTTGAGCATCCCCTCGTACCCTAGTACAGGGTTCCCGTGTTGACTACCGGCTGGGCTTCCCGGTTGGCACAGAGCACTACCAGGAGGTTACTTACCATGGCGGCCTTCCGTTCTTCATCCAGATTGATGATTTGTCGCTGGCTTAGCTTTTCTAGGGCCATTTCTACCATGCCCACCGCTCCTTCCACAATAAGCTGGCGGGCGGCAACCACCGCGGTAGCCTGTTGTTTCTGGAGCATCGCCGTGGCGATTTCTGGAGCATAGGAAAGGTGGGTAATCCGGGCTTCGATAATCTCCAGGCCTGCGATGTCTACCTTTTGTTGTATTTCCGCTTTAAGGCGTTCTGCGATTTCCTGACTGCTGCCCCGCAGGGATTTTTCGTTCTCCTCATCGGGTGAATCATAGGGATACAGCCGGACGATATTCCGCAGGGCCGAATCGCACTGAATGGAAAGGTACTCTACGTAGTTATCCACGTTAAAGACCGCCTTTGCCGTGTCTATGACCCGCCAGACCACCACAATCCCGATAATGATAGGATTACCGAGGGCGTCGTTGATTTTTTGTTTTTCGTTATCCAGGGTAAGGGCCTTAAGGGATATTCTTTTGTTTACCCCTTCTCCCCGGCCGGGGGTAGTTTTTTCGAGGGGCACCTGGGCGGTAGAGGGTTTTACAGGGACAGGGGCCACGGCTTGCACAAAGGGGGTAACCCAGAAAAAGCCTGGCCCTTTAAGGGTCCCGTAATACTTCCCAAACAGGGTAAGAACGAGGGCTTCGTTGGGTTTAAGAATCCGAAGCCCCGTAAACACCAGGGGCCCCAGGATAAAACCGTAGAGGCCGCCGAGGCTCATCATCAGAATAGCCTGTAGAGTAAGCTGTTTATCGGCCTGTATGGAACCATAAATGAAAAGCGCCACGGTACCGGCGGTAAGGATAATGTTTCCGATGAGCATGGGCATTCCCGCCCAATAGGGGGCAGGGCGTTCCTCGTTCTGACCTGACGTACGCATGGGTTCCTCCTTCTTTCCTCATGAGGGATTCTGATTAAGATAGTAATGTGATATCATTTTGATATCACTAAGATATATAATAAGGCAACCATTGATTTTGTCAAGTGGAAAAATGAGGATATAGGGCACCCGCTGCTATAACCGTATCACCTGGACTGTATTTTCGCAAAATAAAAAAGGTTCTCGGCTTGGTGATATCCGCTGCCATGACATTCTCTTTACAAAATAAAGAGATGAGCTCGGTTTGCTGGTAGCGGTTTCTTTGAAAAAAGGTCCTTTGGAGTATGGAGCTTGAAGGGGCTGCAAGGAGATATCAAAAATTGTTGTCTGGTGACTTTATAAAAGGATTCCCCTGCGACCGAAGGACTGAACAACGGTCAGGAATTTTTAGGGGCCGCTAAAGGCTATAATTTCCGGGGGAATCGCCGTAAGATCCAGCACCTTGTGGGCTGCTCCTAGCTCTACCGCAGCCCGGGGCATACCCCACACGATGGAACTGCCCTCGTCC
>JAOACP010000079.1 GCA_026417795.1 Thermanaerothrix sp. | reverse complement strand
ACTTCTACCTGGGTAGATCAGGGCTCGCTAAGTATTGCCCTCAACTGGTCGGTGGATTCTCTTTTACCATTTTCTTCGGCAGGAGAAAGTAGGGATACACTCATGGATACCATTCGGGATCTCCAGTACCAGATCGAAGATGCCCGTAAAAATGCGGAGCTTACTCGAAACTCATACATCCGGGAAATAGAACAGTATCTTACGGCCCTCGAAAGTTACCAGGCTAATGAACGTCTTGCCCAGCGGAGTCTGGAACTTACCCAGCTGGCCTACAATAATGGCCTTGCCGACTTTATATCTGTTCAGAATGCGGCGGACGATCTTGCGGAAGTCCGTTATTCGATTCTCGAGTACACCTATAATTTGAGCATTACGCTTCTTAATCTTGAATATTCACTGGGGCTCCCCTTTGGGACGCTTGGGAGGTAAACATGAAAGGTCGGAATTTCGTGATAGTTGGCATCTTTGTTATTCTTGTTATCGCTCTTCTTCTGTGGCCGCGACAGAAAAATGGCCCCGCTGCCGGGGCGTTCCCGCAAGCAAGCGGAGGGGTCTCTGCAGCACAACAGAAAAGGGGGCTACCGGCAGGGGAACTGGCTACCTCAGCTTCCCAGGGGGTAAGTATAAAAAGCGTTTCCGTAAAGCGGCAGAGCTTGCAGGATTATATCCTGGTCAATGGAGAAGTCGCGAGTGAGACCTCTGTAGCAGTGTATCCTGATACGGGAGGAAAGATTGCTTCCTTGCTGGTGGAAGTAGGAACAAAGGTCTCAAAAGGGACGGTCATCGCGGAAGTAGATCCCTCCAAGCCAGGGGCAAGTTATGCCCTTAATCCTGTCATAAGTCCTATCTCCGGTACAGTGGTGGAACTCCCTTTAAATGTTGGCGCTACGGTTACTTCCAACACCAGTATAGCGACGATTGCGGTGTTAGATCGTCTTGAAATTGTAACCCAGGTGCCAGAACGGTATGCGGCCCTTATGAAGGTAGGTCTTTCAGGCCTTGTTTCCTTTGAGGCTTTCCCGGATAAAAAGTTTCCGGCGGTGGTAAATAAGGTTTCTCCAGTTCTTAATACTACCTCTCGCACTAGAGAAGTGCATTTAAAACTAACGGGTGCTGGTGATCCGGGAATTGTGATTGGTATGTATGCCCGAATTCGAATAAACACCCTTGTCTATCCAAATCGTATCACCGTACCTGAAACGGCTATTAATAGTACCGATGGGGTCGAGTATGTCTATGTGGTGAATCAGGATAATACGGTAAGTCGGCGGGGTATTGTAAAAGGGGTCACTATCGATGGAACGGTAGAAATCCTTTCAGGGTTGGAAGAAGGGGAACGGGTTGTTACCGAAGGAGCCCAGAATCTTACTGATGGAACGGTAATCCGGGATATTAGCACAGGAGGAAAGTAATCGTGAGTGTGGCCAAACATGTAGTTTCTCGTCCTGTTCTGGTAGCGGTGGTTTTTGCCCTACTTGCTATTGTAGGATTATATACCTTGACGGACCTGGCTATCGAACTGTTTCCTGAAACATCGATGCCGATGCTCTTTGTATCTACTACTTACGAAGGGGCGGGGCCAGAAACAGTAGAAAAATCGGTAACCCGAGTTCTGGAGGGGGTTCTGACTAACTTAAGCGGGCTTAAGAAGATGACATCCACTTCATCGGAAGGAAGTAGCCGTATTGAGCTGGAATTCGATTATGGAACTAATCTGGATACGGCGGTGAATGATATTCGGGATAAACTTGATCGGGTGAAAAACAGTCTTCCTGATGATGCAAGTACCCCCCAGATCTTTAGATTCGATCCTAATTCTATGCCCATCATGCGGATTGCAGTCCGGGGGAACCGGAGTGCCGAACAACTTAAGGCCTATGCGGAAGACTATATTCAGCCCCGGCTTGAGCAGGTCAATGGGGTTGCCCAGGCGAATGTTCAGGGTGGCCGGGATAAAATCATCAAAGTAGAACTATCCCAGAATCGGCTCGATGCCTATGGCCTTACGGTAACCGGGGTGGCCAGTGTTCTGGCAACTCAAAATGTGGAACTGGGGGGTGGTTCGATCACCGAAGCTGTCTCTTATACACATCT
>JAOACP010000078.1 GCA_026417795.1 Thermanaerothrix sp. | reverse complement strand
TATTAGCTTATAAAGTGGAGAAAGATAAGGTGTGGTACTCTATGGTAATAATAAATGGGAAAGAGTACACCGGTTCTGTTAAGAATGGCGTGGTGGTGTATGTGGATAATGATACGATACGGATCCTGGACAGCAAATAGGGTTTAAGGCTGGGCTCCGTCGGGGTGCCTCGGCGCGATGGTGTGAGGTAAACGACCCCCTTGATGGAAACATCCTGCTCGGGTAGGGTAGGGGTACAGGGGCAGGAGTTATGTATACCATACGGGTAGAGGCGGATTTTGCGGCGGCCCATTTTCTCCGCCATTATCACGGAAAGTGTGAGCGTCTCCATGTGCACAATTATCGGGTGCGGGTCTGGGCCCGGGGAAAGGAGCTTTCCGAGGGAGGCATGCTCATCGATTTTGGGGTGCTGAAAGAAGGACTCCGTACCGTCCTTGGTCAGCTAGACCACAGGAACCTCAATGATATCGCCTATTTTCAGGACGATCCCAGTGCCGAGCGGATTGCCCGCTATGTCTTCGAGGAGCTTACGGCCTGGTTGAAGGAACAGCATCTCCCGTACGAGCTCTTGTGGGCAGTGGATGTCTTTGAAACTCCCACAAGCATGGCCCGTTACGAGGGGGAATAAATAACTACGCAATAAATATTCGGGTTTACCAAAAGGAAGTCCATAGGTGAACAACGAAAAAAGGAGGGAATATGGACGGCTGGTGGGTGTATATATGGATATCACCTATGGCTCTTTTTCTGATCGTTATAACGTTGTTACAAATAAAAAAGAATATGGATACCCATTTATTTTCGTTAAATGGATTGTTATATTGTTCCTTTTTTATAATTATTTTTCGTCTTCTTGAACTTATATCCCTTAATAACCAAATGGTAACGATCTTTTCTAAAATAACATATCCTTTTATTAGCGTATGTCCCGTTTTCTGGTTCTTGTTTTCTATTGAGATTACGACCGGAAGATATTCTCTAATACGTCATAAATGGCTGTTGTATATTATACCTTTTCTAACTTCTTTTTTGTTTCTTACTAATGATCTTCATAATTTTATTTGGAAACGTTATGAAATTGTCAGTTTTTTAATATTTAAGCAGATCCGGGTTTTGTCTTATGGTTTTTATTTTTGGATACATGTTTTTTATTCCTATATGTTGTATTTCCTCGGTTCTATAATTATTATAACTAGTTTTATTTTACATCACCAACTTTTTCGTCTTCAGGCTTTGTGGGTTTTATTGGGAGGATTGCTTCCTTTAATATTTAATGTTTTGTATGTTTTTAGAATTGGTGGTCTTACATTTGATTTTTCTCCTCTTGTATTAGCTTTAAGCAGTTTATTTTTCTATATAGGGATAAAAAATACAAGTTTGGCATTTATCCATCCTTTTTCTAGAATTCTTGTATATTCGGAAATAACTGATCCGCTTATTATTGTAAACAAAAATAATATTATAGTGGATATTAATCTTTCTGCTAAAGATTATTTTGGATCTATTCTAAGAGTGGGAAAAAATGTGCAGGAGGTCTTTGAAAAATTCCCTTTTTGGATTTTTCAAAAAGATGGTTTTTCTTCAAGAATTATGAAATTAGAGTGGAACCGAAATTCTGATTCCTTGGAAACAAAAGTAAGAATAAGTCCCCTGAGGTCAAATGGATATTCTATTATGGTTCTAGAAGAAAAAGGTCCCCCTGTGGCTTTCACCAGAAGGGAGAAAGAAATATTAGAATTATTAGGAAAACAAAAAAATCTAACAAACAAAGAAATAGCACGGCACTTGAATGTTGATGAGAGTACGGTAAAAACGCACATTCATAATCTGCTAAAAAAAACAAAGAGAGCAAAACGTTCTGATCTGGTTAATTATTTTGATGAAGAAGAAGGATGAGTTTGATTTTTTTATTGCGATTAATAAAGGCCTCTTTTCTAATACAAGAGACCTTTATTTTATAGATTCTATTATTGCTAATTCTTTAGTTAAACAAAAATAATAATCTTTGTTTTATATTTTAACGAAAACACCAAGATTGAGCCGTAAATAGGGATTATTTCCGTAATCTACTATTTTAACAGAGTTTGTATATGCTTCATATTTAAAATCAGTCATTTGAATTGTGTATCCTAATTCGGCAAAGAATCCACCAAAGCTAAAGCTTTTGTATTCTAGGCCACCTCCTAAAAA
>JAOACP010000077.1 GCA_026417795.1 Thermanaerothrix sp. | reverse complement strand
ACAGTCAGGGCAGGCATTGGTTCGGCTAAAGAAAAGTTCTTCCTCCCCATTCGGGGTTTGATGCAACACCGTCATGATGCCCTCGGCGGTCTCCAGGGCCTGCTCTACCGCTTCCGCAAGGCGGGATCGATTTTCCCGGGAGACTACGAGGCGGTCCACCACAATCTCGATGGTGTGTTTCTTTTGCTTATCCAGTTTGATGCTGTCCTCAAGCTGTACCACCAGTCCATCGATGCGGGCCCGAACAAAACCCGCCTTTCGGGCATCTTCGAGTATTTTCTGATGCTCCCCCTTTTTTCCCCGGATCACTGGTGAAAGGATCTGGACCCGCGCACCCTCTCCCAGGGCCAGGATTGTATCAATAATCTGGTCTGTCGATTGTTCCCGGATTTCCCGTCCACAGGAGGGACAGTGGGGAATGCCGATACGGGCGTAGAGGAGTCGATAGTAATCGTAAATTTCCGTCACCGTCCCCACCGTCGAACGGGGGTTCCGATGGGTGGTCTTTTGTTCGATAGAAATGGCCGGCGAAAGCCCTTCAATATAGTCCACATCGGGCTTGTCCATACGCCCCAAAAACTGACGGGCATAGGCAGAAAGGCTTTCTACGTAGCGTCGCTGTCCCTCCGCAAAGATCGTGTCAAAGGCAAGGGAACTCTTTCCCGAACCAGAAAGGCCTGAAATCACAATGAGTTTATCCCGGGGAAGCACAAGGTCGATGTTCTTTAAATTATGTTCCCGGGCTCCTTTAATGATAAGCTTATCCATACGACGCTAGCATAGCGGTACGGGCGGGAGAAAACAAGTCCTCCCTCCCCCGAAGGGGCTTTCCCTCAGATCTTCTGACAACGCAAGCCCTTGACAGGGACCAGCCCTCCATGGTATGGTGCGCCCGTCGGGCGTTTAGCTCAGTTGGCTAGAGCGCCTCGCTTACACCGAGGAAGTCGGGAGTTCGAGTCTCTCAGCGCCCATACGTACCCATCCAGCGTTGGTGATGGGTGATGAAAAACAAAGCCCACCGAACAAAACTATCCTCCATTCCTGTTATGTGTTACCAATCCCGGCGAGGGGATCCCTCTTGTACTCCGCGGGACACAAAGAGGTCCCCGGGGAAGTCCTTTGTGTCAGACTTTTTAGAGCCCTTTAGAACCAGAGCCCGAAAGCATTCGGGCAATCTGTTCCCGCACCTGTTCGGGAAGGGCCTTGCGTTCCTCAACGCTTAAGTTCTTCGTAGGAATAGGGGGACCAAAGGCAAGACGAACCGGGACGGCCCGCACGAAGCCCGTTTCTTCATACACCGCGTAACTGCCTTCGATAGCCATGGGGATAATGGGAGAACCCGCCAGGGTGGCGAGCTTAAAAGCCCCCGCCTTAAAGGGTAACAGCCCCTTCCCGCGGCTTCGGGTTCCCTCAGGAAAAATGATCATCGAAAGTCCCCGGCGGATTCGCTCCGCCCCCCCTTCGATAGCCCGGCGGGCCTGGCCTATGTTTTTTCGATCCAGGAACAGTCCGCCCAACAGGAGCACCCAGAGGTTAATAAAAGGGAAAAAAAGGATTTCCTTTTTTGCAATAAACCCAAAGGCCCGCGGTATGTATGCCAGGGCAAGGATCACATCGAAATCCCCTGGATGGTTCCCTACAAAACAGAGGCCCTCCCCTTCCCGGGGAATGTGCTCCAGTCCTTCCACGGTGACCTTACACCCCGTAGCCCAGATGACCGCCCGGGCCCACAGGCGAGCCAGCCCCCGTAACAACCAGCGGGCAAAACGGTCAAGGCCTATCACGGAAAGAAGAAAGAATAAAAGTCCCAGCGGCAGGGCGATGGCTACCGAGATCCATATGCCCGCAAACACCAGAATAGTTTTTATTAGCAAGACGAGTCTTTTCATGGCCCGTTCCCCTTTTTGCTAAGGTTTCCGCGGGATGTTGAAGATCTATTCCCCTTGTGCTACCGCGGGGATGATACCAAAAGAAACAAGGATTCGTCGAGCCTCTTCCGCTCCTTTCCAGAGAAAGGCCTGGAAACCCACGGCCCGGGCCCCTTCTATGTTGACAGGAAGGTCATCAAAAAACAGAACCTCCGCTGGAGAAAGGTCCAGAACTCTGGCACAGTGTTCGTAAATCTCCCGGTCAGGTTTATTTACCCGTACGTCGCAGGAATACACCGCCCCATCCACATCCTGGAAAAGAGGGAACCGCTGCTGGGC
>JAOACP010000076.1 GCA_026417795.1 Thermanaerothrix sp. | reverse complement strand
TCCGCATCGAGGGTAAAGGGCCGCCCCCGCTCATTCCAGGCCTGGATCCTCACCGCCTCCGGCCGTTTTACCTCCCCATACAGACCCGGTATCGAAAGACACCCCTCTTCGTATTCCGTTAATTCCGGAGACGTCTGGATAATCGAAGGATTTATAAACACCCGGGGTATATCCCCTTCTATGTGGACCACAAAAATCCGCTGCAAGAGACCCACCTGGGGACCCGCAAGGCCGATGCCTCGCCCCGCATACATGGTCTCCCGCATTTCCTTCACAAGAGCGGCTATCTCATCATTGATATCCTGTACGGGCAGGGCCTTCTGCCGAAGCACCTCATGCCCCAACGTATATATCTGCATATTCCAATAATAGAGAAAAATAGCCCCACCGACAAGGGAGCGTAAAAACAACAGGCGCTGGGGAAGCTCTTTGCCGCCTGTCCGTATTTTTTCTTCCAGGAGGGGGAGCACCGGGCCCCCCCTGGCGCCGCAGGCGGCGAAGAAACCACCTTTTTCCCCACTCGACCCGTCGCGGCTCCCCCCACGCGCCTGCTTCCTTCGCCGCACGACCGTATCCTGCGCCCGGTCTTATCAGCCCGGGCCCCTAACCCAAACCCCACGGCTCAGGGGATCAGGCGCTCCCCCCACTCCAGAATGGGCCACCTTCACCGGGGACAGGGGCCCCCTTCAGCTTCCCCCTAACACCACCCCCAGCAGGATAAACAGCCCCGTTCCGCCGAGGATACTCAAAAGGGCATTCCGCCTCCACAGATGGAGCACCAGCGTTGCAAGGGCCGCCCCGGCGGTCGCCCAGGGGGTCGGAGGCCTTTGCCAGAGCCCATCCATGATAGAAGTGCAGGCCAGGATGGTCATCACCGTGGGAGGGACCGTCTGTTCCACGAAGGGTAACCAGGAAGGGAATTTTCTCTCCTCCGCCCCACCGAAAGCCGGGTCCGTGGTTGAAGGAATATCCCCCGCCTCTGCAGTCTTTTCCGTATCAGAAAGGGGCGTCCCGGCGTTCCCGGCCCGGCCGACCTTTTTGAAGGACACCAATTCTTGGATGGCCAGCAATATCCAGGGAAAGGCCCGGCAACAAAAAATAATCAGGGCCATCACCACCGTGTAGCCCAGGGCCTGAGTAAGACTCAACATGGAAGGCCCCCTTTTCCCTCTGAGCGGCGATGCATCAAGCCGAGTATCCCCAGGGCAACCACAATCGACCCCAGGAGCACAAGCCGTGCCGGAAGAACGAGTCGGGCCCCAATGGCCGCCAGGCCAGCCACCACAAAAGGCCGGGCCCGCCGAACATGATAGATCTGTTCTACCATCAACATGATAAACAGGGCCGTAAGGGCAAAGGCCAGGCCTTCAATCTTAAAGGGCAGGAGGGAACCGGCGATGGCCCCCAGGGTTCCCCCTGCAATCCAATACAGATGATTCAAGAGGGCTATCTTGAACATCCGCCCATGGTATGCTTCAACCTCCTGGGGCGAGGCGGGGAGCGGCAGAGAAGAAAGGAGCGCAAAGGTTTCGTCGGTAAGGGCGAATATCAGGTACATGCGCCGCCAGGAACGACCCGGAAAACGCTTTAGTAGGGCCATACCGTAGGCTACATGGCGGGCATTCACTAACAGGGTTACCAGGGCCGCTTCCCAGAGAGATGCCCCGGAGGCAAACAATCCCACCGCAATATACTGGGCCGCCCCCGCATACATGCAGAGACTCATGAGAGGCGCAAGCCACCAGGGATAGCCCGCATCGACCAGCAAAAAACCAAAGGCAAATCCTAGGGGAAGATAGCCTAACAAGACAGGGATCGTATAGGTAAAAGCGGATTTTTTCATGATAGCCCCATCATAAAGAGGGGGCTTTTTCATCGCAAGGGGGAATCGGTCATTTTAAAAATGAAAAAATTGATAATTTACAATTTTAAAAAAAGGGGGTACCCTGAAAAAAGAAGAGCTTTCCCCCTTTTAGGAGGTTTCCATGAAGGTGCTTATCAGCGGTGCCAACCGGGGCCTGGGACTTGCCCTCACCCATCATTTTTTACAGGAGGGGCATCAGGTTTTTGCCACCTACCGAAGCAAAGGCGCAGAGCTTACCCAGCTGGAAAACCGGTATCAAAAGAACCGTCAATTGATAACGGTCTGTTGTGACGTGGCAGAGGAAGCCCAGATTACACAGGCAAAAAACGAACTAGAACAGTGGACCGACGCACTGGATATCCTCATTAACAATGCGGCG
>JAOACP010000075.1 GCA_026417795.1 Thermanaerothrix sp. | reverse complement strand
CATTATAAAGGAAATATCACTCCCCCCCGTTCTTACGAAGAATGGGGCCACCTTATAAAGGCCCTTGCCCACCATCTGGTTGATCGATATGGACGGGAAGAGGTTCGGCGTTGGTTTTTTGAGGTATGGAATGAGCCAAATCTTTCTATGTTTTGGACCGGCACCCAGGAAGATTACTTTACGTTATATGAATATGCAGCCCGGGCAATAAAAGAGGTAGATAGCCAGCTTAAAGTAGGAGGTCCTGCTACAGCTATTGATGCCTGGGTTCCTGAATTAAAGGCATTTTGTGCCACAAGGGATGTTCCCCTTGATTTCATTTCGACCCATCATTACCCCACCGATTTGGCCTTTAGTTTGGGTACTAACATGGAAGAACGGATGGCTAAAGCACAAAGGGGGGAACTGGCCTGGAGGGCCAAAAAAGTTGTAGAAGATGCGGCTCCTTTCCCTGTGTATTATACCGAATGGAATAATTCGCCGAGTCCGCGGGACTACTATCATGATATCCCCTATAATGCGGCCTTTATTGTTAAAACGCTTATTGATATCATGGATGTACCTTTGGGATGTTATTCTTTTTGGACCTTTTCTGACATATTTGAAGAATGTGGGTTTAGTTCTTTACCATTCCATGGAGGGTTTGGCTTATTGACGATTCATGGAATCCCCAAACCCTCGTATAGGGCTTTTCAACTCCTTTCTCGGCTAGGGGAAACCCGTCTTTCGGGGGAAGTACTGAACCCAAGCCCCACTGTTGATTGGGTGGCGACAAAAAATGAAAAAGGTTTGGTTGTGATCCTTACAAATCATCAAATTCCCCTTTCTCCTATACATACAGAGGATGTGTTTATTACTGTAAAGGGCCATTTAAAGATAGAAAAAATCCTTGTAGAACGGATCGATGAAAACCATGGGAACCCCCGGAAAGTATGGGAAGAAATGGGAAAACCCATATATCTTACAGAAGAACAAATTCAAACCCTTATAACATCTTCAGTACTGTCACAGAAAGCAATCCAAGAACAAGAAACGCAGGGAGAAATCTCTTTTACGGTAGAGTTACCACCACATTCGGTTGTGGCTATTTTTTTACAATGTAAAAGATAATTAATGTCTTCCTTACTTTAATCTTCTTTCTTACTTTAATCTTCTTCTTTCGGGTGCACGATACCTCTCTTATCGTTGCGTAGAGTGTACATTTTTATCTGATATACTACATTTTTTATGATAAAAAACTTGCCAGATTCAATTTTTCCGGTATATAATGGGAAAAGAACAGGTAAGAACAATATATAACGAATAAATTGATATAAAAATCGTTTTATATTGTCTTGGTAGTAATCCTAGCGAAGAAGGCGGGAATTACTATAAAGAAAATTTTAAGGAGGATATCTATGAAGCAAGGCGTAGGACAGCGCTGGTTATTAGGACTAGTGCTGGGGGCTATGAGTCTGGTGTTCCTTTTGGGATGTCAACAGAAAAATAAGGGCCCCCAGGCTGCTGGCGGTCAACCGGAGGATTATCCGATTACGATTTCGGTGTTTACGATTCAGCCCCAACAAACACCGCCGCCGGACAACAAGATCTACAAGTGGATTAAGGAAAAGTTCAATGTGACCTTTACGTGGGACATTGCGGTGGGGCAAAAGGATCAAAAGATAGGGACGATGATAGCGGCCCAGGATTATCCTGACTTGATAGAAGTAGATAGCACCAAGTTTATTGAGGCGAAGGCGCTGATACCGCTAGAAGATCTGATTGAGAAGTACGGGCCCAATTTGAAGAAGAAATATGCGGCGGTGTGGGAGAAGATGAAGGAAGATGATGGGCATATTTATTGCCTTCCGAACTGGGGGGTTATTACAGGGGAATACAAGAGTTCCTATTACAGTGAATCGGCCTTATGGATTCAGAAGGCGGTGTTAAAGGAGTTTGGGTATCCGAAGATCAAGACGTTGGATGAGTATTTTGACTTGATTGAGAAGTACGCGAAGAAGTACCCCACAATTAATGGGCTACCGACGATAGGATTTACGATTCTTACCTATGACTGGCGTGCCTTTTGTTTGATAAATCCTCCGAACTTTTTGGCGGGGAACCCCAACGATGGGAATGTGATAGTGGATAAAAAAACCTTTGATGCGAAGGTGTTTTTAGGATTAGACATTTCGAAGCGGTGGTTTAAGAAACTGAATGAGATGAACGCGAAGGGGCTTATTGACCGTTCCTGTTTTGTGGATAACTACGACCAGTACATGGCGAAGCTCTCTTCGGGGCGTGTATTGGGGAT
>JAOACP010000074.1 GCA_026417795.1 Thermanaerothrix sp. | reverse complement strand
GCGGCTACTCCCAGGAAGCGGTGGCGGGGGTAGGAATCGGTAATCAGTACATCTTTTTTATTCAGCTTCTTTTTAACATCGTATGTATTGGGACCAGTATCGTTCTGGCCCAGTACCTGGGGGCTAAACGTCACACCGAAGCAAGCCAGGTAATTCAGGGAAGTATTCTTTTAGTGGGCGCCCTGGCCGGTGGGTTGTTGGTTCTTATTTTGGTGGGAGCGGGACCCCTCCTTTCTCTGTACAAGGCGGAGCCCGCAGTACGGTCCTATGCCATTACGTACTTAAAAATATTTGGCGGTTTTGGTTCTTTTTTTGTAGCCTTTAACATGTTGCAGGGGACGGTCCTTCGGGCCTATGGCTATACCCGGGATACCATGGTGGTCACCTTTATTGCAAATGGTATCAATGTGATTGGGAATGCCATCTCCCTGTATGGGCCCTTTGGCTTGCCCATTTTAGGGGTAACCGGCGTTGCCGCTTCATCGGTTATCTCCCAGATAGCGGCCTGTGGCATTCTTGCCTGGAGAATTAAGAAATATCCAGAGGTACGGTTCCGTCTTTCCCACTGGAAAAATATTCCCTCTTCTATATTCAAGACAATTATTCAAATAGGGCTTCCTTCGGCGGGGGAATCTCTTTCCTACAATGTGGCCCAGATTGTGATTATGGCCCTGATAACCACCTTTGGTACGGCTGCTGTTTCGTCGGTGGTGTATGCCCAGACCATCGTCCGGTTTGTGTTTATCCTTCCTATGTCGATTGGTGCGGGAGTCCAAATAAAGGTAGGGTACCTGGTGGGTGCTAAGAAGTTTGAAGAAGCCTATAACCGTCTGTATCGTTATCAGCTGATAGGTACGGTTATTGCGATGGGGATTATTACCCTTCTCCAGTTTGTAAAAAAGCCGATAATCGCCCTCTTTACCCACGACCCGGCGATTTTAGCCACCACAAGTACGCTGTTACTGTATTCGTACTACATTGAATTTGGCCGTTCTATCAATCTTATTACTATCTCTGCGCTTAAAGGGGCAGGGGACGTCCGTTTCCCCGTGGGGTACGGCATATTCTCTATGTGGTGCATCATGGTGTTAGGGGCCTATCTTTTTGGGTACAAAGCAGGATTAGGCCTTGTGGCGGTATGGCTTGCTATCGGAACCGATGAAACCCTCCGGGGCCTGGTAATGCTGGGACGCTGGAAGAGTAAGCGGTGGATGGAAAAACGGCTTACCTAGCGGTCTTCTGGAATGTTCTCGGGCGCTTCCTTGGAAGCCGGGTAGAAGATAAGGCCCCCTTCCCTTAAAGTTCGATATATGCGGGATAGCTCCGAAGGTTCGGCGAGGGAAGTCAGGTGCTGAAGTAGTTCTGTCCTGGATACGGTCCGGGGAGTGTGGGCGCGGGAAAGAAGGTTGTGAAGTGTCGCCAGGGGAGTGTCTTTTTGGTTTCCAGGATTTTTCCGTCCGTCCCGGGGAGAAAGACGGAGGTGGTATGCTTGATAGCGGTACCACCACCGAAGTTCCTGCGGGCCGGCCGATGGGTCGGCGAAAAGAAGGGGCTCGCTTCCCAGAAAAAGGCACCATTCCCTGGTCTCCTGCGCAGGGCCGGAACTGACAGCGACAGAGGGGTGGGATTGGGTTTCCCCAGCCCTGGC
Organism: Thermanaerothrix sp.; assembly: GCA_026417795.1. Lineage (NCBI taxonomy): Bacteria > Bacillati > Chloroflexota > Anaerolineae > Anaerolineales > Anaerolineaceae > Thermanaerothrix > Thermanaerothrix sp. The sequence continues at coordinate 649 of JAOACP010000074.1, read as the reverse complement.
CTGGGAAAATGGAGTTACCCCGGTATGGTTTTTCTGTGGTGCCGCAGCAACTTCAAGGTCCTGGGAGGAATCCTTTGCGTGAGAAGCATGGGTACCCGCGGGAGGCCAGCGATTTCTTGCTTCTTCTTTTGTAAGATATTCCTGGAGTAAGCCAGATACCCGCTCTGGTTCCACCTGTGGGCGGGGAACCTTAAACGAAAAATACCGGGTCACCGGTATATCTGTTTTCCCCTTCATCCAGTCATGGAGCATGGTATCCAGGGGGATGGTGTACCTGTTGAATCGTTCTTCCCCTTCGAAGGGGATATCGTTGTCCGCGAAATAGTCGGATGGAGTTGGCCCTTCCCGGAGTACTAAATCAGGATGTCTGCCCTGGCATTTTTCCCGATAAAAACGGGAATGGCGGGTAAGCACGAATTTATGCCAGAACGCCGAGTCTAAGAGCCCCTCCGCAAAGAGTTGCCGCAGCAATTCTGCCGAATCGATGATTTCCTGCTCTTCCTGGTCCCAGTACCCGTAGATTAGATACGCATGGGTTAAGATGCCCGATTCTTTAAAGGCCGCACAGGAGGCAACCACCTCTTTGAGGGTGATGCCCTTTCCCATCCGCTTAAAGCCCCGTTCAGTGGCCACTTCTATCCCCCCGGAG
>JAOACP010000073.1 GCA_026417795.1 Thermanaerothrix sp. | reverse complement strand
AGATGTGTATAAGAGACAGCTCCTCATCCGTGGCGTCCCCGGAGGTGATCACACTCTCAACCTTATGCCAGTCCAGCGTCACGTACCAGCTCAGCTGGTCGTTCCCCCGGAACTTCTTGCCCGCCCCAACGTAAGCTCCCACCTTCTCCTGGTCGTAGGTGAACTTCCAGACGTCGTTCTTGTAGTAGTCGTAGTCGGTCCACTTCTTCTTGTAGACCCCAACGTTCCAAGAGTAGGTGTCCTGGTCCATGTAGGGCTGGGTGTAGTAGCCCCAGTACTGCTCGTTGTCCCCCAGCTCAAAGCCCACGGACAGGCTGGTCCCCAGTCCCTGCCAGTTGCTGTCCTGGAAGCTCAACCCCCCGCTCCAGCCGCTTTGAGAACCATGGCCTATGGACAACCCCAGCTTGCCGGTCTTGGCCTCCTCAACGGTGATTATGAGGTCCATCACCCCAGGGTCGTCGGTGGGCTCAAACCCCACGCTCACGTCCTCAAAGTACCCCTTGGCCTGCAGACGGTTGAGGGAGTGTCTTAAAACGGTGGCGTTGAAGAGATCCCCCTTGGCGATCTTGAGCTCCCGACGGATAACGTAGTCCTTGGTCTTCTTGTTCCCCTGGATCACCACATCACCCACCCGGGGCTCCAGGATGGTCACCTCCACCACCCCGTCCTTTACCTCCACGTCCTGAACGCGCATCATCACATACCCGTCCTTGCGGTACTTGTCGGTGATGCGCTGAAGGTCGTTCCTGAAAAAGGCCCGGTTGAATATGTTGCCCGGAGATGTAAAACAGAGGGCCTTCAGATCCTCCTCCCGGTAGGCCGCGTTGCCCTTGAACTTAAGGGCCTGCACCACCGGGTTCTCCTTCACCTGGAAGACCACCCGGGCCCCGCCCTCAACGTCCTCCACCCGGTAGTCCACGGTCTCGTAGAAACCCAGGTCGTACACCGCATCCCTGTCCCTGTCCAGCTTGTCGGGACTCACCGGCTCCCCCACCTTGGAGGAAACCGCACCTAAAACGTAGGAAGGCACCGTCTTCTCCAGCCCCTCCACGTCAAGGGACACTATGGTGGCACCATCATCCCCAAAAGCGGGGGGCACAAAAGCCGCAAGGAAGACGAAGAGGAAAAAACACCGCCAAACCCTCACGGGGCAACCACATCCTCTCGATTTTGTCTTTATCACCCACCCCGCCGCCATCTTAAAGGGAAACAAGCGGGACAAGGCAACACACCGCAACCTACCCCGGGACAGATCAAACACGCCCCGCTGGATCACTGCCCCTCCAAAGCCCTCTGCCCGGTCTTAAGAAGCATAAGGGCCTCCTCAAGGGAAACCGAAGCCCCAGACTCCGCACCGGAAGCCCCCAAGGCGCCCCCTTTTGAGAAGACGCCTTCGGGCCTTGGAACCTTCTTAACCTGCACCTTACCCCTCGAAGCCGCGGACCTCTTGGGGATTTCCCCTCGGTCCTCCGCCTCCGCAGGCCTTACGGCGGCCACCGGGGAGGGAACCTCTTTAACCTCCCGCCGAGGAGCGTCGGCTGGCTCCTCCTTAAAAACCCTGGCCGCTGGCTCCTGGGAAACACCCCTTAACGCCCCAGGGCCCCCACTAACCACCTCGCCTATGGACACCGGCTCTCCGGCGGCAAGAAGGATGGACAACCCCAACGCAGCCCCCAGCGCGAAGGGCCTAAGGGAAGATCGGCTTGGGCTTGAGGCGCCGGCGGTCCTCCAGAGGTGTTCCCTCAAGGACTTGACCTCCGCCTCAAGACACTGGCTCTCCGCCGCAGCGCTGTCCCACATGGACAGCTCCACCGCCCTGGTAAGGCGCTCCAGCCAACGCCTCACCCTCCTCAAACGAACCTCCAGCTCCATGGTCACAGAAGCACCACCAACCCCTCCGGGATACCTGTCAACTTAAGTTATCCCGACCCTAAGGCCCTAAGTGGCCCCGTGACCTAAAACCTCCCGGAGCTTCGCTAGGGCCCTGCGCCTTATCTTGTGGATGTAACTCACGTCCAACCCCTTGGACTCCGCCACCTCCCGGGCGCTCCTGTCCTCCAGCACCAGGGCCCGGACCACCGAGCTCTCCCTCTCCGAAAGGCTTTCCAGGGCCAGCTCCAGATCCACCGCCCAATCCACCGAGTCCACCCCCGGCGCCAAGGGGGCTGACCGCTCCTCCAATACCGAGTCCCTGTCTCTTATACACATCT
>JAOACP010000072.1 GCA_026417795.1 Thermanaerothrix sp. | reverse complement strand
TCCCTGCCTTCGTTTAGATTTTTACATGAGGCAACCCGTCTCGTTCGTTTAGATTCTTAAGAGAGGCAACATGGGGATTAGGCCCTCAGAATTCTTAAGCCCCCCTGGGCCTTCCGCAAAGCTGCGCCTAAAGACTCAGGTCCTTGAACATGGTTGCGGCGCAGGAAGGGCAGCCCAAGACCTCCATGGCGTGGGCCACGTGGCTTGGAACCTGTAAGGCCCGTTCATATCCCCTTAAGATGAAATACCCCTCCGCCCCGCTGGTCATAAGCCACGCAGAAGACGCCCCCTGTTCACGCAGCCGCTCCTCCGCAAGCCCAAGCAGCTCTCCGCCAATCCCAAGGCCTTCAAAATCCGGAAGGACGCACAGGGACCTTATCATGCCCCAGGAGCTAAAGGGAACTGCCCCCACGGCGCCTATGAGCCGCCCTCCCCTAAGCGCCGCTATCATATGCTCAAGGTGGCCCTCGAGCCCCCGGTCGGTGAGATCGCGGGACCTTAAGAGCATTAAGAGCTCCCCCGCCTCCACGGCGGAATCCTTTAACATGGAGAACAGCACATCACCCAAGGGGGGCAAAAACCTATTGGAAGGAAGCCCAGCGCTCAACGGGCCTCCCCCTTCCGAGCCCACACCACCGCGCTTCCGAAGGCCCGGTCCAGCCCTTCCGCCTCGGCCCCAAAGAGCCGTTGGGCCTCTTCCCCTAAGAAGCGGTAGGTCTTTAGGATCTTCACCTCCACGGAGGAAAACCCCGCGTCAAGCAGCATCGAGCGGAACTCCTCCGGCGAAAGGGCCCCCGCAAGGCATCCGCTGAAGGCCTCAAAGTTCCGCTTAAGCCCAGGGAGGACCGGCCGCAGGGCCACCACGTCGGCGGCCACGAAACGGCCACCTTCCTTGAGGACCCGGAAGGACTCGGCAAAAACCGCCTCCTTCGAAGGGGAAAGGTTGATCACGCAGTTGGAGATGACCACGTCAACCGATAGGTCCGGCAGGGGTATGCGCTCCATCTCCCCCAGGAGGAACTCCACGTTGTCAAGCCCCCAGGCAATGCGGTTGGATCGGGCCCTTTCTATCATCTGGGGCGTCATGTCAAGCCCCACCACGGAGCCCTCAGGCCCCACCGCCACCGCCGCCAGCATGGCGTCAAGCCCGGTTCCGCACCCAAGGTCCAGCACCCGCTCCCCGGGCATGAGATCAGCGTGCTCCACCGGGTTGCCGCATCCAAAGGACACGTGCTCCGCCCCCCGGGGCACCGCGGACATGTGCTCTTCGCCGTAGTTGCCCTCGGTTATGGCCTCCAGGCCTCCGCAGCCGCAGCCGCAACAGCAGCTTCGGGAAACCAAGTTTTCCGCGTACCTCTTCCGCACCTTCTCCCTTATCTCGTCTGCCCCATGGGAAGAAAAATCACTAAAGGTCAACACAATCACACTCCCCTTCTTCCTTCTCAAGGGCCTTTCTAAGCCCCACGAGCAGCTCCTCCACCCCGGAAACCACCTTGTCATGGGATGCTGGGTCAAGGGCCTCAAGTATCCGAATGCACCTAAGCTCCATCACGGCGGATATGCGCCCTTCCACCTCCTCCCCCTTAGGCGTGAGGGACAGAACATACCGCTTCCTGTCCACTGGATCCCTCTCCTGAACCACCAACCCCATTCGCACCAGCGGATCTACGGTCCTGCTCACGGTGCTCTTGTGCAGCCCAAGCCTTCGGGACAGCTCCACCAACGAAAGCCCGCCGGAGTCCGCGATCTCCCCAAGCACGTGGCACTGGGCCAAGGTTACCCCTCCACAGCAAGCCCCGTCCCTGTCCAGGAGGCCAAGACACCGGACCAACCCCTTAAGGGCCATCCTCAAGGCCGCCGCCTTCCGCCTTACATCCGAATCATCCGGGTTCAATATCAAGCACCCCCATTAGTTGCAAAAACCAACTGTTTTATATTACACCTAATTTACCAGGCCCCGTCAAGGGGGTGGATGGTTTGTCAACAAATCCAACTCCTTCAAAATAAATGCCTTAATAAAATTGCAATACAGATCGTTTTATTTGTTTATTTAACGAACAAGCCACCTGGCATCTTGCAAATAAAGGCGCCCCTCCCGCCGAAAACCCAAGAAGACCCCACGAACCCTGATACTTCACGCCATGTTGCCTCTCTTAAGAATCTAAACGAACGAGACGGGTTGCCTCATGTAAAAATCTAAACGAAGGCAGGGATCTTTTTGTGGGATCCCTGTTTTCTTTTTTCTGCCCCGCATTTTCCCAGCTCCTCCAATGCCGCGTCCAGTTTTCTCCTCAACTC
>JAOACP010000071.1 GCA_026417795.1 Thermanaerothrix sp. | reverse complement strand
AGAGACAGGGTATCGACGGTGTTGATGGGGGTTGTCCCGGCGGTGGTGGCGGGGGTCCCTGAGATTTTTGTGGTTTCTCCTCCCCGCAAGGATGGATTGCCGGATCGCCGTATTCTGGCCGCCGCCGCCCTGGCCGGGGCCCGGGGGGTGTATGCCATGGGTGGAGCCCAGGCTATTGCGGCCCTTGCCCGGGGAACGGAGCATATCCCGCGGATGGATCTCATCGTTGGACCGGGGAATAAGTATGTGGCGGCGGCAAAACGCCTGCTGTATGGGCGGGTGGGCATTGATTTTGTGGCGGGCCCCACGGATGTGCTGATTATCTGGGATGGAACAGAAAAAGCTGACGCAAAAAGAGGGGGAGGCCCTGCGGCGACTCCTCCGGAACCCCTTCGCCAGGGGGAGCCTTTTAAAGAGGGGAACCTTTCATCCATCTCTCTTGTTGTGGCGGACCTCCTGGCCCAGGCAGAGCATGATCCCGATGCCCGGGCCCGACTGCTGGTTCCTTCTCAGAAACTGGCGGAAGAGATATCCCAGGAATTAGAAGAGCAGGTTCAAACCCTCCCGACGGCCGATATTGCCCGGGCGTCCTTACAGAAGGGGGGGCTCATGGTGATCTATTCCAGCAAAGAGGAAGCCCAGGAGATAGCTAACCTGATTGCCCCTGAGCACCTGGAACTCCATGTGTCCGATCCTGAGTCCTGGATTGAAGGGCTGTATAACTACGGATCCCTTTTCATTGGGTCCATGACCGCAGAGGTGTTGGGGGACTATTCGGCGGGGATAAACCACACCCTTCCGACCGGTGGAACCGCCCGCTTTACCGGCGGGCTTTCGGTTCGGCACTTCCTGAAAACCCAAACGACCCTCCGATGCACCGAAGGAAAGGCGGTTTCTCGAGCCTATGAAGCGGCCGAGCGGATAGCCCGGGCGGAAGGTCTTGAGGCCCACCGGCGAAGCGCGGCCCTGCGGATAAAGGGAGAATAACGGGACCTTCGTAGTATCCTAATGTTAGCTCCCCAAAGACTCCCCTATCCGTATGGCACAAAAGGGGCCACACATGGAACAGCCCTCTTCTTTATAGGGCCGATCCTCATAATATTTGCGGGCCCTTTCAGGGTGGATGGCTGTTGCAAACATTTCTTCCCAATCAAGGCGGGAACGGGCAAGGGACATTCGGCTTTNTAAAGCAAGGGCCCCAGGGTGATGCCGGGCCACATCGGCAATGGTGGCGGCGATACGGGCGGCCACAACCCCTTCCCGAACTTCGGCTATACCGGGAAGAGACACATGTTCTGAAGGAGTTACATAGCAAAGAAAGTCGGCCCCATAAAAACCTGCGAGGGCACCCCCTACGGCAGCAACGATATGATCGTATCCCACCCCCCTATCGGTAGGAAGAGGCCCTAATACAAAAACAGGGGCTCCCTTCCCTATCTTTTTCATGAGGTTTATGTCTGTTTCTATCTCATCAAGGGGAACATGGCCCGGCCCTTCTATCATAACCTGGACACCCTGTGCCCGGGCCCGCTCAACCAGGGCCTGCAGTTCAAATAGCTCTTCGATCTGGGCCTGATCGGTTGCATCATGAATCGCCCCTGGCCGCAGGGCATCTCCTAAACTTAAGGTCACATCGTATTCCCGGGCGATATCAAGAATCTCATCAAAATGATGATAAAAAGGATTCTCCTGTTTATTTTGCCGCATCCAGCCAGCAAGGATGGCTCCCCCGCGACTTACCAGAGGGATGTATCGACGAGAGTGATAAAGAGGGGACCCTGCCTGGGTTTTTGGAAGGCACTCCAGTACCCGCCGGGTTATTCCTGCATGGATGGTCATAAAATCAACACCATCCTCTGCGTGGTTCCGGACCATCTCGATAAAATCCCCTTCCGCAAAATCGATAACCCGTTTCCCTTGATGATAGGCCTCCACCGCCGCATCATAAATAGGAACAGAACCTACCGGAACGGGACTGCGCTCCACAACACGCTGGCGTATTTCCTTCAGGGATCCCCAGGTAGAAAGGACCATCAGAGCATCTGCCCCGGCTTCGATGGCCACCTCCATCTTTTCAAGTTCCTCTTCCAACGAAGAATACCCCCGAGAAGTGCCAATATTAGCGTTCACCTTTACGGAAAAATCTTCGCCCACTATCATTGGTCGAACAAGGGAATGCCGTTTGTTTTTAGGGAGCACGGCATGCCCTGTTTGAAGTTTTCCCAGAACCACCTCCGGACGAACCTGTTCTGCGGCTGCACAAACCTTCATCTCTTCCGTAAGAATCGATTGACGGGCTGCTTCAAGCT
>JAOACP010000070.1:2076-2311 GCA_026417795.1 Thermanaerothrix sp. | reverse complement strand
GTTCTTCTTTTTTTATTACACCGAGGCGGTCTGTCAGCAAGAGCAAGAGGACCGGAGCCGACCCTACTGGGTTCCAACCGAAAAGGAATATAATGATCAACGGCGAACGGTAACGGATTATCAATCCATCCTCTTGAACGAGGATGTTCTGGCATTTTATGGGCATCCTGGTTCCCGACAGATGGGAATTTTAGGGGTATATCCAATTGAAGAATTGTATGCCCGGCTTGTGCAG
>JAOACP010000070.1:0-2066 GCA_026417795.1 Thermanaerothrix sp. | reverse complement strand
CAAAGGGTGAGATCGGTATCATTTCTGAAGGGCTCTTAAAAAAATATATCGATTTTGCGTTAGAAAAAAACATGCTTGTGTTTCTGGATCATCAGATTGGTCGTTACGATGTGATTGATTCTTTAAAAAAGATGTTACCCTATTTACGGTATCCCCATGTGCATCTGGCGTTGGATCCCGAATGGCGTACCACCGTGCCTATGCAAGAGATTGGGTCTGTGACGGCCGATGAGATAAACCGGGCTCAACAGGTAATGGAGCAATACCTTATTGAACATGATATCCCCGGAGAGCGGATGCTGGTAATCCATCAATTTAATTGGAAGATGATACAAAACCGAGAGCAGGTGAGGGCGGATTTTAGTCGTGTTCGGCTGGTTCATTGTGCCGATGGCTTTGGACCGCCCGCCATGAAGCGCTCCACCTATCAATACAATGCTCTAGCAACCAATATGCCGGTCAAGGCTTTTAAATTATTTTTTAAATCCGGCATCCCTGGCGCAGGGTTCGACGAGCCTCTCCTTTCACCTAAGGAAGTATATGGTTTGAATCCTCGGCCCTATCTTATCATGTATCAATAGGGGCACTTTTAAAAGAACTGTGCCCCTCTCGGCCCCTTAGGGAGTATTCCTCTGCAAAATCCTCCTTAAAAGGGGCCTTTTCGTTCAATGCCTTTTGCATGGCTGTCGTCCCTCTCTTGCCGGGTCGCAGAGAAAGGGAGTTTTCACTTCCAAAATGTTATTTTTGAGCAAAGCTGAAGGGATTCAGTTTTACCCCCACATCGTAGGTATCCACCTGTTCCTTCTTTTTCAGAAAAGCCACGATTTTGTAGGTGGCGGGGGTCATGAGAATTTCTACGCCACACTTAAAAAGATAATTTGTGAGTACCAGGGTGATAAAAAGTTCCCAGCCAAATACGTTAAAGAGGGAAGCCACAAGAACGAACACGGTGGTATCCACCAATTCACCAACCAGGGTACTCCCGATGGTCCGCATCCAGAGATGTCTTCCCTGCATAAGAACCTTCATCCGCGAAAGAACCGCCGAGTTAGAAAATTCCCCCGCCCAATAGCCCGCAAGACTTGCCAGGGCTATGCCGCCACTGCTCATGCCCCCCAGAATGGCATCGTACGCGGCAGACCCCGCGTACCCTTCCCAGGTAGCATCCGCAGGGAGCCGTTTTAAAACAAAAAAGATAAGGCTTGCCAGGGCAAGGCAGAAAAAGCCTGTCCAGATAACCCGGCGGGAGGCCCGGAAGCCATAGACTTCGGTTAAAATGTCTCCGAATATGTAGGAAAGTGGGAAAAGAAGGGTTCCCCCATCAAAGGCCATGGGAACCCCAAAAAGGGAAAAACCCAGGTCTACGATTTTCGCCGAGGATGCCACATTGCTGATGATGAGCACCGCTACAAAATAGGCCATTACCAGATCAAGGTAACGATAGCTGGAAATGCCGTTTCTCTGTTGAGGGGAGCTTTGCATGAGGAACTCCTTGTTTTGATAAGGCGGGTAGCAGAGGAACGACCGCCGCGGCGTATTATATCGGCAAACAGCCTCCCCGCCGCTGGGAATAAAAAATCCCACCATCAGGAGGTCCACGGCGCAAAAAGACCCTACTGACCGTTGCTTCCTTCCGGACCTGGCGGGGTTGGGTAGAGCTTTTTCGCATGGTTCCTGATGATGGGAAGTAGCGGAGAGAGAGGGATTTGAACCCTCGGTACCCTTTAGGGGTACACACGACTTCCAATCGTGCACCTTCGGCCACTCGGTCATCTCTCCATAAAAAGATGCACTTTTATCTCAGCAGAATGAGGGGTTCGGCTCTAGTTACGTACATCCTGTACGTCCCTTCCGACCTACCTCTACCTTCTGTCGGCGGCATCCTGCCGCCTTTTCCTCCCGTTGGTCGGCGAAGGTTTCGGTTCGAATCCCTCGCTTTCTTTACCAACGAAATACTCCAGCGGAGAGAGAGGGATTCGAACCCTCGGAACCCTTACGGGTTCAACGGTTTTCGAGACCGTCCGATTCAACCGCTCTCGCATCTCTCCAAAAGCCTGAGGCTGAGA
>JAOACP010000069.1 GCA_026417795.1 Thermanaerothrix sp. | reverse complement strand
GGTAAGCACCGTATAGGAATCCATGTTGGTGGCGTTCTGGGCTATTTCCTGCTTACAGATTTGCACCGCCTCTTCGTACCGCTGATTGGCCTCATCTATTCGGCCCTGTACTTCTAAATCCCGGCCCATCCGGTAACTTCGCAGGGCATCGGGTTTCTGTTGTGACGCCGGCGTTGCGGGCCCTGTTTCCTGGGCAAGGCTCCCAGCCGTTATTCCGAGAATACCTACCAGCAGCCATAAACTTTTAAAAAAAGTGTGTTTCATGCTTGTATAATGAACCGAAAACACCTTTTTGGCAATCGGGAAAGAACGTCACGCTGTTTAGAAAAAGATAAAAAAGCGGGCCCCAGGGTGTTGTTCCGGAAAGCCCCCGGGGCCCTTCAAAAAAAACCGTTAGGAAAAGGCCCTTTCCCTCGCCGCCTAGGTTTACCCTTATCTCACCGAGTTTTTCTCTCAAAGGGTCCCGCTTTTCTCTTACTCGATGAATCAATCCTTAAAAAGAAGAGCCCCACACCCTTCTTCAGAAGGCGGCGGGGCTCTAAAAACTTTATGAGATAGAAACCCTTTTTTAAAGTTTATTAAAAAATGATCTCTTTTCTTTTACGCCGATGGAGACATCTTCACAGTATTAGAAAAACCTTTTCTCCGTAAGGGGTATTTATAACGTATACCCAAAAGCTAAATTCACTTTTAGGGTAGAACCGCTCGCTTTCCAATCACTGGGGATATTCTCGTCCTTCGCAGTAAGGTTAATACCATAAAGAACACTGGGCCGAATATAAATATTCTTTGCTACCCCTATATCCACCCCGGCACCAAAAAGGAGATACCAATCCCGCAGGTATTTTAAAGAATCTTCGGGCGTAGTACCACTACTGGTTTTCCTAGAAAGGGCATACCAATATTCGATCCCCACGAGAGGGAAAACCTGGATATTTTCTACTACTTTGAAGGGATATTTCCCAAGGACCTGGATATCCATCCAATTCGCTTGCACTTCCCCCTCTGCTCCAACAGTAATTCCTCCCGATGTTATTGTAGCTTTTGATTTTGCTACTGTAAAAGCGTACCCCACACTCAACTGGACATAGGTAGCATCAAAAAAGGCTCCTACCGAGACTGCATTATCTGTTATCTCCGTTGATCCTGAGGGGTCTTCATATTTAATCGACACCGGAGAAAATCCCCCCGTAAGACCAACACTCATTTTAACTTCCTGGGCAAACAGGAGCCCCCCCAGCACAAGACCTACGACCACCATCACGCTTCTTTTCATACAAACACCTCTCACGCTTTATTTTCCATCCCCACGGGACATTTACACATATATCACAGTATTTTTAAAAACACAACAAAATTTTGCTAAATTTTTACATTATAATAGTATAGATATTGGAGATAATAGATATATTGGAGATTCTACCGATAAAAATGGCGGAATTTTGGTGCGGGGGAACCCCTCACCGCTGGATGCAACATTTACTGGAGGGAAGGGGCGGCGGCACTACTTGCCCCCCCAGGGGCCCGAGGCCCCTGTGATGCCGCGTCGCCTATCCCGGAAGTTTTTTAGTTAGAACACATTTTTAACCCGCTCTTCCTTTGTTTCCCGCAGGGTTTTGCCCTGCACATAGTCGAGCATTACCTCCGAATCGACAAAACCGGTATCGTATTTTCGTGCCTTGGAAATCGCCTTAAGGGTTTCGTTCCGGTCGCCCCCATCGGCCATAAAGTTATTCACCACAAGGCTGTAGGAACCCGCCAGGTTGAGGGGCTTATAGGCACCATCGGTGGAGAGCACCTCTACTTCGCGCACCCGGCTTCCCTTGCTGTTGTTTACAAACAACTGCAAGCGAAGCCCTGACACATAGAGGTAGGCCGTCTCAGGGCTTTTGGTATAACTGGTAATACAGAAATCAGCCATATCTTCTAAGATATTCACTAACTCCTGCCCCGTCACCGTAAGCGTCACTAAGGTGTTGGCAAAGGGCTGGAGTTCGTAAATCTGGGCCACCGAGATGTCCCCCGCGGGGAGATCTATGCGCACCCCACCGGGATTCATAATCGCCACATCGGCCCTGGTTTTCCACCGCATGCTATCTGCGATAATAGGCCCCGGTCCCTGGTTATTTCCCCGTTTTAGCACCTCCGTGGTAGTGGTAGCAAGTTTTGCCTGGAGCGCCTTAATGGCGGGGCTATAACGGGCAAGTTTTTCAAGCCCCTCCGCTTTGGGGCTTACAAAAAGAAAACGGGGATCGGCATTCAGCTTGTTCACTAAAGCCGATATCACAGCCCCATAGGAATCGCGAGATGCGGCAGCAGGCTCCTGACTATAGGCTTTTCCATCGTACTCAAAAGAGATGTAGCGCCCCTCGGGGGTTCGCTGGAATTGCACCCGCTTCAACTTTCCCTCTTGATCAGGAAGATCATACACTCTGAATCGATCCGCCCCTGCCACAAAACGGGC
>JAOACP010000068.1 GCA_026417795.1 Thermanaerothrix sp. | reverse complement strand
GTACACATAGGGAGCCCCGATATACTTCTGGGCGATCTGGACAATCCGCTGGCGTACACTCTGTTCTTGTTCGGAAAGCCCCTGTTGCTGGCTGTACAGCGAGAATGCCCCGCCAATACCCAGCCCTAGCCATAAAAGAAAAAGAGCCTTATGGTTCATATGATAAAAGGTACTACAGCGGAGCAGTTTTCACAACGATTAAGAAGAAAAATACCATCAACCATCATAAAAGAATTGGGGCGAGACGCTTTTACATTCCCATCCTTGAGGGTGGAAACATTTACTGGTATCCTGCAAGGAGAAACCTATGGCCGTATTAATTTCCAGTTTGGGCAATGTCCCGGATATCATCCTGGAAGTTCTGGCTTTCACTAATATGGAAGCCATACCCCTGTACCAACATCATCCTGCGTCTAAGGAAATAGGTGAAGCCTACCAACTCCATTTTAAGCAGGATCCGGTAAAAACCGTGTGGATTTATTCCACCAAACAGAACAATATGGAAGACCTCTGTGGTGCGCTGGAACGCTGGAACCAGCGCCTGGGGACCCCCTTTGCCCTTTCATTTATCATTTTGCCCTTTGAGGACATTACTTCCCAAGGGGAAGTGGAGTATTCCCGGGAAGTGGCCTTCAGGCTCGTAAAAAAGGCCCATGACGAATACACCAAAGAAAACCTCTATATCTCCATAGCGGCGGGCAGAAAAACCATTGGGAGCGACTTGCAGGAGGCGGGCACTTTTTTCGGCTGCGATGCCTTTATCCATGTTCTGGATACCGCAAGAAGAGGGGAGCCAAGTAAATCAAACATTTCTGGGCACGTCTCCTTCCTGGAACGGGATATCTCAACCATTCCTCAGGATGAGATAGCCCCTATTGTTCCCATCTGGTATGGCAAAAGCAGGGCGAATCCCATATCAAAATTGATTTCCCATCCCTTTGATATTACCGTTGAAGGTCCCCGGCAGTTTTTAACGCCCGATCAATTTGAGAGGGACCAGAGGCTGGTGACGACCTGCAAGCAACTGATAGAGCAGGCGGGCAACACCTTCAGCCATCAACATGACCAGGTCTTGCTGGAAAACTTCCCTGTGCTGCAACAACTTGATGAGGAACGGATCACCTCTTTCAAAGAGCGAATCATACGTTCAGAAGAGGATGTTCGTCCCTTGCCCAAGGTGGATCTCCATTGTCATCTGGGTGGCTGTCTTGAAGTAAGGGATATCGTGACGGTTGCCCGGAAGGCCCTCGAAGAATACCCCGGGGAAAGGCCCTTTTCCGTGGAGCATGCCCGCGGTGTGGTAAGCCAATGGAAAAAGGATTCCCAACGTATAAAGAACACCCCTTACAAAGAACGGCTTAAAACCCTGGCCGCCTTCGAGGGCCGCGAAGAGGAACTGGAACACCTCTGGTATGGCCCGTTCCTGGATGAACGGAACTTTGCATCCATCGGCTTTGATGCCTACGAACGCCTGGGGGACCTTCAGGGGTCGGGCCTGTTGCAAAACAAAAGGGCTATTGAAGAGACCGTGGCGCTCCTGCTTGAGAAAGCCCGGCGCGACGGCTGTATTGGCCTGGAGATCCGCTGTTCTCCCCAGAACTATACCCGGGAAGGATTGAAATATAAGGATGTGCTGGAAACCATCTTACAAAGCGTGCACCACCATCGGGGGGCCCTTATGGTGGGGATCATCCTTATCGCTTCCCGGCATCGGAGGATGAGCGAAATTTATAAAAGTGTGGAAATGTATGAGGCCTTAGCGGAGGACCCGGATGGGGAATTTCAGGCCCTGTTCAAAGCCTACGTTAAGGGCTTCGATGTGGCAGGGGACGAAAGCGCCCGATCTCCCCATGAAATGAGAAGCGCCTTTATTCCGATTCTCCAGCAGTGCCTTCCTATTACCATCCATGCGGGCGAAAATCAGGAAGCGGATAAGATATGGGAGGCGGTGTACGAACTCAATTCGGACCGGATCGGCCATGGCTTGTCCCTTATTAGTAACGAAGCGCTGCTAAAAAAATTCGTAGATAGAAACATCGGGATTGAGCTCTGTCCTTCATCAAACTTTCAGATAATTGGATACCGCGATTATGAACTCCGTGCGGGAGGAGATAAGGAGTATCCGTTACGAAAGTACCTTGAGAGGGGATTAAAGGTTACCCTCAATACGGACAACCGGGGCATTTCCCGCACCACCTTGTGTAGAGAGTTTGTCAAGGCTTCCCGCATGACGGAGGGTGGGCTTACTTTGCTGGATGCCCTGCAGCTGTGCAAAAACAGCATCGATATCAGCTTTTTTAGTTACGAAGAAAAACGGTGCCTGTACCACGTGGCCCAGGAACGAATTATTAAGTGGCTGGAGGGATGATAAAATTCCCTTTTGTAAAAGATGGCACCTGTTTTTATAGTAATATTTCTCTATATCGAAAAAATATTGCTTTCTAGCATTGTTTTTTCGATATGCCAATATTGACATTTACAATAGTTGTATAATACAAGTATTGTATGACGCAAGAAAAACATCTTGACACGGAAACGATCCGGGCCTTCCGTCGTTCATTACGGGCCCTGGAAAGGGAGATTGGTCTGGTCTTAGAAAAAGAGACTGACTGCTGCGGGATCACCGTAGCTCAGTGCCATTTTCTTCTTGAGGCAGAAGAAAGGAATAATGCAAACTTGACTGAGCTTTCGCAGGCCCTCTCCCTTGATGTGAGCACCTTAAGCCGAACAGCGGATAGCCTGTATGAGGCAGGGTATATCAAGCGGGAGACGGATCCGGAGAACCGACGGAAAGTATCTATCGGTTTGACCGAGAGGGGAAAATCAAAGGTCGCTTCAAT
>JAOACP010000067.1 GCA_026417795.1 Thermanaerothrix sp. | reverse complement strand
AAGGGGGCCACAACTCCGTCCTCCACCCGGTACAGGGCCCACTCCCCGCTGGAATTGGGACCTAAAAGCTCCCCAAGTCCGAGGGAAGGCAGGTCCTCCGCGGTGGAGGCAAGCACCTGGCATGAAAGCTCCCCAAGCCCCAAGAACAGCCGCACCCTGCCATCCCGGTCCAGCTCGGAGAAGACCTCGTCTAAAACCACCACCGGGGACCTCCCGGTCACCTTGAGCACCGTCTCCGCGGCGGCCATCACCAGGGCGTAGGAAAGCCTTCTGCGCTGGCCCCGGCTCAGGGCCCAGGAGGCCTCAATACCTCGGCATGTAAGGCGCAGGTCGTCCCGATGAGGACCTATGGGGGGCCTCATCAAGCGCCTCTCCTCATCCACCCCCGAAGCCATCAACCGGAACACATCCTCCGGCGAAAGGGAAGGGCGTCCGCACTTATAAGTCCATGAGGGGCTTACCCCAATCTGGCACGCAAAATCAACCTCCACGGTGATGCCCAGCCTCTTAGCCCAGCGCACCGCCGACTCGGTGAGAAGCCCCGCCATGGAGAGCCTGGATACCCATATGACCGCCCCCTCCGCCGCCATGAGCCTTAAGGTGTAGGCCTCGTGCCTTCCGGACCTAAGGGAGGCGATCCTCTGGCGCAGCGCCCTGCCGTACCGGTGAAGGGCCTTGGCGTAGTCGGGGCAGCATATGGCGCAGACCAGGTCCAGAAGGCGCCGCCGACAGGCCGGAGGACCTTCCGCCATGGCCACGCTTTCGGGAAGGAACGCCAGCACCGGCATCCTGCTCCTCACGTCCCACCCGCTGGCCCTCTCTCCGTTGAGCCTCAGGGAGGACCTGCCGGACAGCTTCACCGCGCAGATCAGGTCCTCCTCCCCCTCCGCCTCGCACCGCACCGCCCCCATGGGGTTACCTATGCGCACCACCCTTGAGGTCCTGTCGAAGGCCCCCCAGCCGGAACAGACGCAGAAGGCCTCCAAAAGGTTGGTCTTGCCCGCCCCGTTGGGACCTAAGAATATGTTAAGCCCCTTGGACAGCTCCAGGGACTGGTCCTTTAGGTTCCTGTAGTTGTATAACCTTATGGACCTAAATCGCATCTTCCCCCGGCAGTTCCGCCTCGTCTATGGCAAGCGGCGCCAGGAGGTAGAGGTAGCTGTCGGATCCGATCCGCTTGATGCACACGTGTCCCCCAGGACCGTTGAACTCAAGGCGCACCAGGGAGTCCTGAAGCCCCTTGACCCCTTCCATCAGGAACCGTACGTTGAAGGCTATCCTAAGTGGCTCTCCCTCTATAGTGGCCTCCACCTCTTCCACCGCCTCTCCGAACTCCGGCGAACGGCTCCTCAAGGTGCAGCTGCCACCGGGGGACAGGTTCACCGCCACCATCCTGTTGAAGTCCCTCACCACCAAATCCAGCCTCTCAAGGGCTCCCAAGAGCTGGGACCTGGAGGTCTCCATGAAGGTGGTGCAGGACTTTGGAAGTATCCGCTCGTACTGGGGGAACTTGCTGTCCACCCGCCTTATGGAGAACTCGAACTCCCGGCACAGGAAGTACCCCTGGGTGCCGTCGGATAGCATCCTGACCTCCGTCTCGCCGCCCATGGAAGCCAGCATCCGGTCCAGCTCCCTCACCGCCTTCATGGGCAGGAGCATGGCCTCCGACGACTGGCCGTTCATGGGAACCTTGGAGTAGGAAAGACGCCTTGAGTCGGTGGACACCACCCGCATGGCCCCGTCGTCCCCCTGGAAGTAGGCACAGGAGAGATACGGTGGGTACTCCTCGGACATGGAGGCCGCTATGGCCCCCTCGGCTATGGCGGTCCTTAAGTCGTGGGCGGATATGACCCCCATCTCCTGGGCTGAGGAGGAGGAGGGTATCTTTGGGAACTCCTCCACCGGGTAGGTCATGAACCGGTAGCGGCTCCTTCCCGCGGTCATGACCCCCTTGCCGTCCTCAAGGCTTATGGAGAAGTAGCTCTCCGGGGACTTCTTGAAGAGGTCTCCAAGCACCCTCACTGGCAACAGGGCCTCTCCGTCCATGTCCTGCCTTACCCCCTCCACGGGGCACTTGATGCTGGTCTTCATGTCCGTGGCTAGGAGCTCCACGTTTCCGCCGGCGCACCTTATAAGGACGCTTGACGCGGCGCTGGAAGACGAAGTTCCGGCGCACCGCTCCGCCATGTTCCAGGCCTTTATGAAGCTGCTCTTCTCTATCTCCAGTTTCAAGTTATCCTCCCCTTCCTCTGTTGCTTTTTCTTTTTTTTTTTAGACCCTAGAAGCCGTAGTAGTAGGGGGTGTGGAGGTTGTGGATAACGTGGAAAAACCCTGAATCCAGGCGGTTTTTTTCCACATTGGACCTGTGGAAGACCTGTAGAGAGGGATCGCCAAAGTTATCCACTTTTTCCACAATCCCTATGTGGAATAATTTCAAGATCCATCCATCCACAGGTTTATGCACTGTGGATACCCGGGGTTATCACAGCTTTTTCCGTACGTTATCCACAACGCTCTTGACCTTGAGGTCCGTCTTCAAAAGCTCGTCTATCTTCCTGCAGGCGTGGAGAACCGTGGTGTGGTCCTTCTTGTTGAAGCCGTACCCTATCTGCTGCAGGCTTGCCTCGGTGTGCTCCCTGCATAGGTACATGGCCACCTGTCTTGCCAGCGCCAGGTCCGAGGTCCTCTTGCTGGAGAGCAGCTCGTCCACGGAGATGCCGAAGCTCTCCGCCACCAGGTGCTGTATTAGGTCGATGCTCACGGGGCCCTTCATGACGTTGCGGATGATGTCCTTAAGCCACTCCGCCGCGTTCTCCACCGATATGGGCTCGTCATTGAGCTCCGAACAGGCCACCACCCGGTTTAGGGCCCCCTCCAGCTCCCTTATGTTGCTTGGTATGTTCTGGGCCAGGAAGAATATGACCTCTTCGGGCACGTGATAGCCCCTGAGCTCCGCCTTCTTCTGAAGGATCGCCACCCGGGTCTCAAGGTCCGGCGGCTGTATGTCCGTCACAAGTCCCCACTCGAAGCGGGACACCAGCCTCTCCTCCACCCGCTGGATGTCCTTAGGCGGCCGGTCGGAGCTTATGACCACCTGCTTCTTGGCGTCGTGGAGGCTGTTGAAGGTGTGGAAGAACTCCTCCTGGGTGCTCTCCTTGTCCGCCAGGAACTGGATGTCGTCTATGAGCAGCACGTCTATGCTCCTGTACTTGGCCTTGAAGTCCTGGGTCCTGTTGTTCTGTATGGCGGATATGAGCTCGTTGGTGAACTTCTCGGAGCTCACGTACACCACCTTTGCCCCCGGCTGGTTGTCGCACACGTAGTGCC
>JAOACP010000066.1 GCA_026417795.1 Thermanaerothrix sp. | reverse complement strand
CTCAGGTGCCGTCCCCGCGAGGCAAGGCGTAGTGTAATACGCCCCGGGCGTTACGTCAACACCCGGGGCGATGAATACTTTTTAGGACACTAGAGCTAGTGCCAAAACGTCAGACGGAGGTGTCCTCCGCCACCTCCCGGAGGGCCCTTAAGGCCTCCTCCGCCTGCTCCCCCTCCGCCTCGATCCTTATGGTCTCCCCGGGCTCGATGCCCAAGGACATGATCCCAAGAATGCTCTTGGCGTCCACGGTCCTGTCCTTCTTGGTCACCTTAACGGCACAGGCAAAGGACGAGGCCTTCTGAACGAACAGGGCGGCTGGACGGGCGTGAAGCCCGTGGGGGTTCTTTACTACCACTTCGATGCTCGGCATTGATCAGGACTCCTTTCGCTTTAGTGAGCGGCTGGCTACGATGTCAACTCCGGTTCCGCATACATCCGCAATTATAACCTGTCCTATCTCAACCGGCGCAACAACCTTCACACGGGCAAGCTCCCTGGCCACGTCAAAAACCTTGTCCAGCGGCAGGGGGCGTCTGCTCCTCACGGGACACACCGGAAGCGCCCCGCCCTCAACCCTCACCGTGGAGGTGAAAACCCTGACGGGGTTTTTTGCCTCCGCCACCGCGTAGGTCTCCCCCCTGGGGCACTGGTTCCCCTCCACCTTCCCTACCTCCGAGCCCTCCAGGGTGACGGACAAGGTGCAGCCCACGGGGCAGGAAACGCATATCATCTTCCGGACCTCCACGTCAGCGCACCTCCTCCACCGAAACCTCTATGGCCCCAACATCGGGCGGCAGCTCCCTCAGGGCCTTCGCCCTCAGCACCACCTCGTTCATCTCCCCGGGCCTTGCGTACCTAAGGTTGGTAAGCCCCACATCAGGGCTTGTGACTATCCGACACCGCTTCTCCACCGGCTCGCTAACCCGGAGGAACACAGTGGAGTCCTCCTTGTCGCCAACCACCTGGGGCGAAAGCAGACGCACGCCCTTGCCGGGCACCACCTGGAAGGTCCTGTCAGGAGCCTCAAGGCGGCCCATGGCGTACCGGGCGGCGTTCTCCCCAGCCCTCACCCCCTCGGCGCTGACCCAGTCCACCAGGTCGTAAACCACCACCACGTTGCCCGCGGCGAACACGTTGGGCTTGGAGGTCTGAAGGAACTGGTTGACCTTAGGCCCCCCGGTCAACGGATGTATCTCCACCCCCGCCATCCGGGACAGCTCGTTCTCCGGGATGAGCCCCACCGCCAAAAGCAGCGTGTCGCACTCTATGGTCCGCTCGGTGCCCGGTATGGGACGTTTGCACTGGTCCACCTTGGCCACAGTCACCGCCTCCAGGCGGTCCTTGCCGTGTACCTTGGTGACCGTGTGCTCCAGGTGGAAGGGGACGCCGTAGTCGTCCAAACACTGGGCTATGTTCCGCCTAAGCCCTCCGGGCCAGGACATGAGCTCAAAGACCCCCTCCACCTTGGCCCCCTCAAGGATCATCCGCCTTACCATTATGAGCCCTATGTCGCCGGAGCCCAGCACCACAACCCGCCTGCCCGGCATGTAGCCCTCCATGTTCACGAAACGCTGGGCGGTGCCGGCGGTGTAGATCCCAGCGGGCCTAGAGCCGGGTATCCCCAAAGCACCCAAGGGGCGCTCCCTACATCCCATGGCCAACACGGTGGCCCTAGGCACCACATGCTCTATGCCCCGGTCGGGGTTCATGGTCCAGAAGGACCCGTCCTCCTCCATGTGAAACACCATGGTGTTGGTAACGAACTCAACCCCCGCCTGATGGGCCCTCTCAAGATACCGATGCACGTACTCAGGACCAGTGAGCTCCTCCTTGAAGGTGTGAAGCCCAAATCCCGGATGTATGCACTGCTGGAGTATGCCACCCAGGTCCCAGTCCCTCTCGAAGACCACCACCCGATCAGCTCCCGCGTTCCTGGCCCCCACCCCCGCGGCTATGCCCGCGGGTCCGGCGCCTATTATGGCCACGTCTATGTCCTTGAGCATGGTTTAAGCCCCCTCCCTCTCAAGCCAAGGGGCCTTGGTGGGACCGGTAAGAAGCCTTGAGTGCCCACCGTGCCTTGTGACCTCTTCAGGGCTTATGCCAAGCTCCCTGGCCAATATCTCCACCACCCGGGGCCCGCAGAAGCCCCCCTGACAGCGGCCCGCCCCCGCCCGGGTCCATATCTTCACCGCCGCCACGGTCCTAGCTCCCCGCCTTATGGCCTCCACCACCTGGGCCTCCGTCACCGTCTCGCAGCGGCACACTATCTGGCCGTAACGAGGATCCTCCGCCGCAAGCCTTATGCGCTCTTCCATGGGCAGCTCCGAAAAACGGGGTATGTGCCGCCTAACCGGCACGAAAGACGGGTCCTCCTCAAAGGATATGAGTCCCCCGTAGCAGTCCTTCAGCATCTCCACCACCCTCACCGCTATGGCGGGGGCGCTGGTGAGCCCCGGGGACTTTATCCCCGCCACGTTGAAGAAACCCCGCAGGGAATCCACGGGGCCTATGTGGAAGTCCCCGCTGTCCGAGTTGGCCCTAAGCCCCGCAAAGGTGGTTATGCTCATGTTACGCGGGACGGACGGGATGAGCTTGAGCGCCCCTTCGAAGACCTCCTTAAGGCCCTCACCGGTGGTGGAGGTGTCCTCCTTGGAGCTCTGGGGCACCGAGTTGGGCCCTATAAGCAGGTTCCCGTCCACGGTCCTGGCAACGGTTATGCCCTTGCCCTTCTTGGTGGGACACGGGAAGAAGAAGCTCTTCACCAGGTTCCCCACGGACTTGTCGAATATGAAGTACTCGCCCCTTACGGGGGTTATGGTGAAACTGTCGTCCCCCGCCATGGAGGACAGCTCGTCGCTGTGAACCCCCGCGGCGTTTACCACCACCGGAGCTAGGAAATCCCCCCCGCTGGAGGACACCCCCGCCACGGACCTGCCCGATGGATCCTTTATGAGCCCCGTCACCTCGGTGCCCAGGAAAAGCTCCACCCCGTTGGCCTGGGCGTTGTCCATGAAGGCCAGCACCGCCTCGAAGTTGTTAACCATACCGGCGGAGGAACACCATAGGGCCGCCACTATGTCCTTGGACGCGTTGGGCTCCCTGTCCCTCAACTGGTCGCCGGTTATTATCTCCAACCCCAAAACACCGTTGGTACGCCCATGTTCCAGCAGCATCTCAAGGTGCCCTATCTCGTCGCCGTTGAAGGCGCACACGTAGGACCCGCAAGGGTCGAACTGGAAGTCCAGCTCCTCGTGAAGCTGGTGGTACAGCCGGTTCCCCTTGGCGCAAAGGGAAGCCTTAACCGTACCGGGCTTGTCGTCAAAGCCGCCGTGCACCATGGAGCTGTTGGCCCGGCTGGCCCCGGAGGGGATGTCGTAAGCCTTGTCCAACACCGCCACCCGCAGCCTGTAACGGGACAGCTCCCTGGCGATGGAGGCCCCCACTATGCCGGCCCCAACTATCACCACGTCGTACCGCCTGTCTTGACTCATCGCTTCACCCCCGCCCCCCTCCCCAAAAAAGGAGAGAGGGAATGCACATGCTTACCGTGCTTCCCTCTCTCTACTC
>JAOACP010000065.1 GCA_026417795.1 Thermanaerothrix sp. | reverse complement strand
TTGCCCGGCCCCTTATCTTTAGCGCCAGCATGCCGCCCGCGAACATTGCCGCCGCAGCCAAGGCGCTGGAAATCATTGAAGCCGAACCAGAGCGGATACATCGGCTCCAGGCCATTGCTCAAAAGATGCTTCGGGGCTTTAAAGAGCTCGGTTTTGACATTGGCACCGCCGAAACCCCCATCGTTCCTCTGCATATTAAGGATAACCAGAAAACCTTTCTCTTCTGGAAAGCCCTGTACGAAGCGGGGATTTACGTAAATCCCGTTATAGCCCCAGCGGTTCCTCCCAATGGGGCCCTTATCAGAACCTCCTACATGGCTATTCATACCGACGAAGAACTGGATACAATCCTTGAAGTATCTGGCCAGGTAGGGAAACGGTTAGGGATTATTCCGTAGAAGGCGCCCAAAAAAGGGGCGTCTTCCCCGACGGGCCTTTTGTAAGAGTTCTTACTCTGCAGACAATACACACACAAGGAGTACACCGCATGAGTATCTTAGAAGCCTTGTTTTTAGGGGTTGTGCAGGGGCTTACCGAATTCCTCCCCGTAAGCAGTTCGGGGCACCTGGTGCTTTTTCAAAAGCTTTTTGGGTTAAAGGATGTGCCCCTCTTGTTTGATACCCTGCTCCATTGTGGAACCCTTCTGGCCGTTTTTGTTGCCCTCTGGGATGATATCTGGCCCCTTATTCAGAGACCTTTCCAGAAAACCACGTACCTCGTCATAGTGGCCACCCTTCCCACGGTAGTCATAGCCCTGCTCTTTAAAGATTCTATTGAAACAGCCTTTTCCACGGGCGCCTGGCTCGGATGGGGTTTTCTTCTTACCACAACCTTCCTGTTAGTGGGAGAAATACTTTCACGCCGGTTTATCCCTCAGAACACCGCAGCGGAAACAGGGACGCCCCAGCAACCAGAAGCGGCAGAGGTTGCTCAGCCCTCCGATTCGGCGCCCCGGGATACCGCACATCACCATAAAGGACTCCCCATCAGAGATGCCGCCCAGATGGGATATCTCCGGGCCCTTTTCGTGGGACTCATGCAGGGCATTGCCATTTTCCCCGCCATATCCCGCTCAGGAAGCACCATTGCGGGGGGGCTTATGGCGGGCTGCGAACGGTCCTACGCAGGACGATTCTCGTTCCTCATGGCTATTCCCGCCATCCTGGGGGCCCTGGTATTCCAGCTCAAAGATATTATGCACGAAGGGCCTGGCATGCTGGGGGCGGTGTCGATATTCGCCCTGGTGGTTGGTACCGGAGCAGCAGCCATAACGGGGTTTCTTGCTATAAAACTTCTTCTTAAAATATTACAAAAAGGGCGCCTCTGGGGCTTTGCCTGCTACACGGGGCTCCTCGCCCTTTTGATTCTTCTGGACCAATACCTGGTACATCTTGTTTTTTAAGCACCCCAAAAACTAAGAGAGGCAGAAACGCTCCCCCTTCGAAGCGGGGAGCAAAAAAAGCTTTCATCGGGAGCGAATGGTGCCAGTTCCGGGAATACGACTCTTAATCCGGGGATTACCGCTGTAGGTAACGGTCCCGGAACCGGCAATGGTGATATCCAATTCTTCAAAAACACCGAGGTCCGAGTTACCTGCCCCCAATACGGAGATATACCCTTCCTTTCCGGATAAATTCTGGGCCTTCAGGGTACCGCTCCCCAACAGTTGATACTCCAGTTTTTCTACGGTACCGGCAATTTCCACCGTCCCCGACCCCAATACCTTTAGCTGAAGCTCTTCTACGTTGACCGGCAACGACACCGTACCTGAACCGGCAAGCTCTAACAGAAAGGACGGTCCTTCAAGCGTCGAATCCCCCCGTACTTCTGCCATCCCCGCAATCGAAAGTTTTTCAAGTTTGGGGGTGGTGATAACGTATTCGATAGGCGCATTCTTTAAAAATAGAAAATTCTTTTGTTGTCCCAGCACCAGGGTACGCCCTTCTACCCGTGTATCAAGGGAATCTATAAGGTTTTTATCTGCCCGGATGGTGACAGCCCAGGCATCTCCTTTTCGAAGTACTACCCGGCCTGCGCCGGGGATGCTTACCTGCGAAAAGGGAGAAAGTTCCTTTCGTACTTCCACTATTTCGCCCGAAAGCTCCCTTTCATTCTGCACCGAAAAAAATGAAGGCAGTTGCAGCGTCCCCCCTTTTTGAGAGGGGCTCCTTCGAGTAAGCCCATAAAAGGTGCTCCCTACCGTGATAAGCCCCACAAGGAGTAACCCATAGGCAATAACCTTTTTCATTTCCAGCCCCTCCCCGTTCTTTTTCTTAATAATACCCGGAGAAAGAAGGCTCGGTAAATATGGCGTATGCTAACTGCAACCCTATACTTCTACACAGATAACCGCCACATCGTCCGTATACTGCCCCCGTCTGGCAAATTCATGGACGAGCACTGAAGGAACTTCGTTCAGGGGAACATCTCGAATCATGTTTTCCGCCGCCTGTAAATACTTCATTCCCTCTACCCAGGCCATGATCTTATGGGTTTCGGGGCTTTTCACTTCCAAAAGGCCATCGGTACAGAGGATAAAGCGGTCCCCCGAGGCAATATCAATGGTTTCACTCCGATACTGAACCCCCTCCAGCATCGCGATAGGCGGATTGTCTGTTTGAAGCAACCGTCCGTTCCCTCCGGAACCCCCTTTTGGCGACGCGAGATGAAGAATCGGAGGGTGTCCGGCGGTAAGACACGTCGCCTTCAAAGAACGACGATTCACCCGCAGGGCCGCTGCCGTAAGGTAGGTGTCCTGGCAAACCGTCTGGGCAAGGATATTTCCCATGTAGCTAAAGGTTTCTTCCATCGTGTACGTAGGAGTAGAAAACTGCTTTAAAAGGACCTTTACCGCGGGGGTAATAAAACTGGTCCCCACCTCATGGCCTGCCACATCCACCATGACGTAGAGGTAAACATCATCTGCTACCCGAATCACATCGTAAAAGTCTCCCCCCACCTCATGGAGGGATTGATAGTAGACCGCAAAGCGAGCCTCAGGGAAATCGGCCGGCTGAATTAATAGGGCGTGCTGGGCTTCCTTGATTTGCCGCATACTTTCTATCTTGCTCTGTAAAAGCTCCTGATTTGCCATACTCAGCCGAATGTGAACCCGAACCCGGGCCTTTATTTCCGCTGGCCTGGCGGATTTTACAATATAATCTACCGCCCCTAATTCAAAGGCCCTGAGTTTTGAGTCCTCATCATCCAGGCTGGTGAGCATAATCACCGGGATTCCTGCCAGGGAAGGGGCGGCCTTAAGGCGCTTTAGGGTTTCAAAGCCATCAATGCCCCCCATTATCACGTCCAGAAGAATTAAAAGGGGCCGTTCCTTTTCTGCTACCGCAAGGCAGGCCTCTCCGCTAGAAGCCTCTATCACTCGATAGCCCTCTTCGTCCAGGATATAGTGTAAGTAACTCCGGTTTACCGCCGAATCGTCCACAATCAACACAGGGTATACCGTATCAAGCATAGTATTGTTCCTTCATAAAAAAGGGGGTCGCTTTTCTCACCACCCTACCATCCCCTAAACAGGGTATCCCCCGCTCTTGTGAACGGCATATTCCCGTGCGGCACACCCATTTCTCAAAAGAAAAAAAATTCTTTCCGAAAGGCGAGGGATATACC
>JAOACP010000064.1 GCA_026417795.1 Thermanaerothrix sp. | reverse complement strand
TCCCTCCTGGATAAGGGCGATGAGCCCCCCTTCGGCGGCTTCCGGCGAGACGTGACCTATGGCGGCCCCCTTCGTGGCCCCCGAGAAGCGCCCATCGGTGATAAGGGCCACCGATGCATCGAGCCCCCGGCCAGCCAGGGCTGCAGTTGGGGCAAGCATCTCCTTCATACCCGGGCCGCCCTTGGGTCCTTCATAGCGGATCACCACCACATCCCCTTCTTTTATTTTGCCCCCCATGATTGCCTCGAAGGCCGCTTCTTCCGAATCAAAAACCCGGGCCGGCCCGCGATGGCGCATCATGTGGGGGGCCACCGCACTCTTTTTAACAATGGCCCCATCGGGGGCAAGGTTGCCTCGCAGAGCCATAAGCCCGCCGGTGGATGAGTAGGGATTCTCTATGGGACGAATCACCGCGGGGTTGCGGTTATAAGCGGTGCGAATAGCATCCGCGATGGTACCATAGACGGTCTTTGCAGAGGTATCTATCAGGTTTTTCTTTGCCAGTTCCTTAAGGACCGCCTGTACCCCACCAGCCGCATAAAGGTCTTCAATATGGGTTTGGCTTGCCGGAGCAAGTCGACAGAGGTTTGGGGTTACCGCACTCACCTCGTTCAATATATCCAGGGTAAGCCGTACCCCCGCTTCGTGGGCAATGGCTGGCAGATGGAGGGCCGTATTGGTTGAACAGCCCAGGGCCATGTCCAGGGCCAGGGCATTGCGGAAGGCCTGTTCTGTCATGATGTCCCGGGGTTTCAGGTTCTGTTCAAGGACCTTCATCACCAGCATGCCCGCCTGCTTGGCAAGACGAATTCGTTCGGCGTACACCGCGGGGATTGTCCCGTTGCCGGGGAGCCCCATTCCCAAGGCTTCGGTAACACAGTTCATGGAGTTAGCCGTAAACATACCCGCGCAGGACCCACAGCCGGGGCAGGCATTATTTTCCAGTTCCAGGAGCTCCGTTTCACTCATACGACCGGCCCCTACGGCTCCTACCGCCTCAAATACCGTGGTAAGGCTTACGGGCCGTCCGGGATTGGCCTGGGCCTCAGCCCCTCCAGCATTCCCACCAGAAGGGGCTGACGCCGTGGCTGTTCCAGAGGGGACAGGGCCATAGGAGCGGCCCGCTAACATGGGCCCACCGGATACAAAGACCGCGGGAATATTAAGCCGGGCCGCGGCCATGAGCATGCCCGGTACAATCTTGTCGCAGTTGGGGATATACACCACCGCATCAAAGGCGTGGGCCATCACCATACATTCAATCGAATCAGCAATGAGTTCCCGGGTAACCAGGGAATACCGCATCCCCTCGTGGCCCATGGCGATTCCGTCACAGACCCCGATAACCGGGAACTCGATAGGTACACCCCCGGCCATACGGATCCCATCGGCTACCGCCCGGGCTACCTTGTCTAGATGAATGTGGCCCGGTACGATTTCACTCCGCGCTACCGCTACACCGATGAGGGGCCGCTGTAGTTCTTCATCAATAAATCCCATGGATTTAAACAGGGACCGGTGGGGCGCACGGGCTACCCCTTTCTTTACGGAATCGCTTCTCATAGTGCTTCTCCTTCGTATGCCGGCCTGGGCCGGTTTTTACACAGAAACCGCTTCCAGGGCTTCCAGCACCGCCTTGCCCATGGCAACGGTTCCCACAATCTTCTCCTTTGTTAAACCTGCCCCTTTGGAGGCAATGTCCTTCGTTCGATATCCCCTATCCAGGGTAAGCTCCACCGCCTTTTCGATAGCCTGGGCCTCTTTCTCAAGCCCAAAGGAATAGCGTAACAGGAGCGCCGCCGATAAAATGGTGGCCAGGGGATTGGCCACATCCTGACCGGCAATATCCGGCGCCGAACCATGGATGGGTTCGTAGAGTCCCATGGTTACGGGTTTTCCATTTTTCACGTTACTTGTATCGGGGTCTCCCAGGCTTGCGGAGGGAAGCATGCCGATAGAACCGGTAAGGACGCTGGCCTCATCGGAAAGAATGTCCCCAAAGAGATTGCTCGTCACAATCACATCGAATTGCCCCGGTGCCCGAACAAGCTGCATGGCACAGTTATCCACATACATGTAGGTGGTTTCGATATCGGGATACTCGGGGGCTACTCTGGCGGCCACTTCCCGCCAGAGCCGGCTCGATTCAAGGACGTTCGCCTTATCCACCACACAGAGCTTCTTCCGCCGTACCGCCGCGGCCCGATAGCCCGCCCGCAGCACCCGTTCAATCTCTGTTTTGGAATAGGTTTCCGTATCAAAGGCAGATTCGCCATCGCTGCTGCGCCCCCGCTCGCCAAAGTAGAGTCCCCCCGTCAGTTCCCGCACAATCAAGAGGTCAAAGGTGGCCTTTCCTTCGGGATGACTTGCGGTAAGAACGTCTTCCTTTATCGGGCAGGCCTCTTTGAGCTGAGGCAAAAGCCGGGCAGGCCTGAGGTTGGCATACACCCCCAGTCCCGCCCGTAGGCCCAAGAGGGCCCGTTCAGGCCGAAGATGTCCCGGCAGGGTTTCCCATTTGGGGCCACCCACCGCCCCCAGAAGCACCGCATCGCAGGATTTAGCCGCTTCCAGGGTGTCCGCCGGTAAGGGTTCTCCCGTGGCATCGATGGCACAACCGCCCGCTAAAAGTTCTACATAATTAAAGGTGTGTCCAAACCGGTCTCCTACCGCATCAAGGACTTCCACCGCCTGGTGGATTACATCCGGTCCAATGCCATCCCCCGGTACCAGGGCTATTGAATAGGTCATCGTTATTCCTCCTCAGTAGCTTACAAATACGCCTTAAAGCGACGCTCAATATCATGGATGAGCTTATATTCGATAGCATCCACCAGGGCACTGCGGCTTGCTTCGATAATATCCGCCGAGACCCCAACGGTCGTCCAGGTTTCCTGGCCATCGGTAGACTCGATAAGGACCCGAACCTTGGCGGCGGTGGCGTCCTTGCCATCGATAACCCGAACCTTATAATCCGATAGCCGCACCCGCCCCAGTTCAGGGTAGAACCGGGCCAGGGCTCGCCGGAGGGCTCCGTCCAGGGCATTTACGGGACCATCCCCCTCGGCGGCGGCGATTTCGATAGTTCCATCAACCTGGACTTTTACCCAGGCGTTGGCGCAGGTGGTTGCATCCGCACTGGGATGTTCGCTTACCACCCGATATTTCTCTATAGAAAAGAGGGGCTTATACTTTCCCAGTTCCCGGCGCACCAACAGCTCAAAGCTTGCGTCGGCCCCTTCAAACTGCCAGCCCTCTGCTTCCAGGGCCTTAAGCCGGGCGGCCACCGCCGCCGTTACCGGATGTTCCTTGGTGATGCTGGGATCAATCCGTTTGGCCCGTTCGGCAATGGCTGAACGGCCCCCTACCTCGCTCATCAGGAAGCGCCGGTCGTTCCCTACCAGGGCGGGATCCACATGTTCAAAGGAACGGCGCACCTTGAGGATCCCATCGGCATGCATCCCCGCCTTATGGGCAAAGGCCCGGCTCCCCACATAGGGCATGCTTTCGGGGACCGCCACGTTGGCAATCTCCGCTACCCGGCGGGTAAGCTCCGAAATTCGGGGGAGTTTTCCCTCCGGGAGGCACCGGTAGCCAAGTTTTATCTCTAGGCTGGGGATAATTGCCGCCAGGGCCGCATTGCCACAGCGTTCCCCAAAGCCCACCAGGGTCCCCTGGACGTGGCGGGCCCCCGCCATTAC
>JAOACP010000063.1 GCA_026417795.1 Thermanaerothrix sp. | reverse complement strand
CTCTATTATCAAAAAGTACCAGGGGCTGCCCGCAAGGGCGAGCCCCTTAGATTTTAGGCGCTTAACAGTCGTATAACGGTGATGTTATTTACCCAGAAGGGGAACATATGAATAGACTTATAGCTTTTTTACATCTCCATCGACAGGACCTGATATTTACTATTCTGGTCACTTTCATAAGTGGGGTTCTTTTTTTTATTCCCACGGGCTTTACATCGCCCTATCCGGAGGGCTCCTTCCTTTGGGCCAAAGCTCGTATTCTTGCGACAGACAACAGTACGGTTAAAACGATTGGTCCCTCTAAACATGGAAGTCAACAATTAAAAATAGAAATTCTTACAACCCGGTTTAAAGGACGCCATTTTTTTACCACCAATAATCTTCTCGGCAAAAAAGAGTTAGACAAATGGTTTTCCCCCGGCGACACGGCCTTTGTCGTTATGGATCTTACCTCGGATAAAAAGGAGGTGGCCCACGTGAATGTGATGGATCACTTCCGTTTAGATGGGATTCTTGCGCTTTTTGTTCTTTTTATCCTTGTCCTCATTGGTTTCGCGGGATGGATAGGTTTTAAAGCATTCATTTCATTTGTGTTTTCCGTAGCTCTTATTATTAAAGTACTTCTCCCTCTCATCTTGTATGGCTGGGATCCTCTGTTACTTACCCTGGGGATAGTTGCGCTGCTTACCTTTGTGATTATTTTCCTTGTTGGCGGCTTTACTAAAAAAGGCCTTGTTTCCTTCATCGGTTCCATGGGAGGAGTTCTTCTTACTACCCTCTTAGCCTTTTTCTTCACCTCCTGGTTTAAAATCCATGGGGCCATTCGACCCTTTGCGGAAAATCTCCTCTACATGGGTTTTGACTGGCTTTCGCTTCCCCGCTTATTCATGGCGGGAGTGTTTCTTGCGTCCAGCGGCGCGGTAATGGACCTCTCCATGGACATCTCTGCCGCCATGGGCGAAATTGTTCATAAACACCCTCAGATTAGCCGATGGGAACTCATAAAGTCCGGTTTTACCGTGGGACGCCATGTGGTAGGAACCATGACAACCACATTACTCCTTGCCTACACCGGTGGGTATACGGCCCTTCTTATGACCTTTATTGCCCAGGGGATACCGCTGGCAAACATCCTTAATATGATATATGTGTCCGCCGAAATAATTCACACCATGGTGGGGAGCTTTGGCCTGGTCATGGTAGCACCTATCACTGCCCTCGTGGGTGGCTTTATCTACGTGGGGAAACCAGCAAAAAAGGCATAAAGAAGCCGTAGCTCCCTATTTCTTAGTAACCTGGCTAACCGCTGGCAAGCCCTGTAAGAAGCACACCGGCGGTTTATCGGAAACTTTTCCCGAAGGGAACGTTTGAAACCCCTATTGCACGATTAGTTTTTTCCCGCTACCATATCTAGACTGTAAGGCCCTTACAATACAAATGATCCTAAGGGGCCTTGCGGTTGTAATAAAAAGCAACTGGCGTTTCAAGATGGGAAACCATCGGGGAGCTTGGGAATCCCGTTGGGATTATATATTGCCTGTCGCACGCCTGGGCAGGAACCATTACGGAAAGGAGATATGGATCCATGCATACCAATCCGGTAACAACCTATCTTGCTTCCACCGCTCCAGAAAAGGTGGATACGGCCTTGCTTGCCTACCTCTGCAACCTGTACGAGACTGCCCGGGTAGCCCCAGAAATTGCTGCTTCTATCGTAAAGGAACTGGAAAATCAGCGCAGCCGGGTAAAGCTCATCGCCAGCGAAAACTATTGTTCCATGGCGGTGCAACTTGCCATGGGGAACCTGCTTACGGACAAGTATGCCGAGGGAATGCCTAACCATCGCTTTTATGCGGGGAACGAAAATGTGGACGCCATCGAGTCCCTGGCCGCCGCCGAGGCCTGTAAGGTTTTTGGGGCGGAATACGCCAATGTTCAGCCCCACTGTGGCGCCGATGCCAACCTCTTGGCCTACTGGGCAATCCTTTCTACCCGGGTAGAAATGCCAGCCCTGGAGAAATTCGGCGAGACCAATTTGTATAAGCTGTCCGACGAACAATGGAAAGAACTTAAGACGATGCTCGGCAATCAGCGCCTCCTGGGGCTGGACTATTATTCCGGCGGCCACCTGACCCATGGGTATCGCTACAATGTTTCGGCCCGAATGTTTGATGTGTATACCTACACGGTATCAAAGGAAACGGGTCTTTTAGATTACGACGCAATTGAGAAGCAGGCCCTGGAAGTGCGGCCCCTTATTCTATTAGCAGGCTACTCTGCGTATCCCCGAAAAATCAATTTCCGCAGAATGCGGGAGATTGCCGATAAAGTAGGGGCGGTCTTTATGGTGGACATGGCCCATTTTGCGGGGCTTGTGGCAGGCAAGGTTTTCACCGGCGATTATAATCCTATCCCCTTTGCCCACGTGGTAACCACTACCACCCACAAGACCCTCCGGGGGCCCCGGGCGGGACTCGTGCTTTCCACCAAAGAGTTTGCCGAGG
Source organism: Thermanaerothrix sp. (assembly GCA_026417795.1). NCBI lineage: Bacteria > Bacillati > Chloroflexota > Anaerolineae > Anaerolineales > Anaerolineaceae > Thermanaerothrix > Thermanaerothrix sp. The sequence goes on along the minus strand of JAOACP010000063.1, from coordinate 1,379 downwards.
CACTGGATAAGGGCTGTCCCCTTACCATGGGTGGCCCCCTTCCCCACGTGATAGCCGCCAAGGCAGTGGCCTTCCGGGAAGCGGGGACCGCGGAATTCCAGACCTATGCCCACAAAATTGTGGAGAACAGCCAGGCCCTCGCCGCGGCCTGTATGGCCGAAGGGCTTGAGGTGCTTACCGGCGGTACCGACAACCACCTTTTCCTGGTGAATGTCCGCAACCAGGGGCTCACGGGTCGTCAGGCGGAAAGCGCCCTCCACGAATGTAACATCACCTTGAACCGGAACAGCCTTCCCTTCGATCCCAATGGGCCCTGGTACACCTCGGGGCTCCGGATTGGTACCGCCGCGGTAACCACCTTAGGGATGGGACCGGCGGAGATGAAAGAATTAGGGGCCATCATAGCCCTTGTGCTGAAAGGGACCAAACCTGCACCGGATCCCAAGAATCCTTCCCAGCCGAGCAAGGCAAAATACGTGATTGACCCCATGGTAAAAGCGGAAGCCCATCGGCGGGTAAAGGCCCTTCTGGATCGGTTCCCTGTCTATCCAGAACTGGATCTGGAATTGTTAAAGAAAGCCTTCGTCAATAATTAAAAGAGATGGGGGCGCTCGTATTTTATATTTCTAAAATTCTGCGTCCCCTGGTAACTTCCCCTTTAGCTATTGGTCTTGTGCTGAGTTTCTGGGCTATTCTATTGTTGCAGGCCAGGAGCCGATTCCAGCGCTGGCTTAAGGGGATAAGTCTTTTTATTCTCATCCTGGTAACAGTGTTTTCTCTGCCTATCGTGACCCGCCTGCTTTCCCGACTCTACGAAGTACCCCTTTCTCAGATTGAGGATGTGATGGCTGACGCTCCTTATACGGCGATCCTCGTTCTGGGAGGTACCGTGGAGCCCGCCGCTTCCCGGCCGGGCCTTGTGGAAGGAAACGACACCTTTGAACGGCTTACCGCCGCCGCCCGTCTGTATCGGGCTGGTGCGGCCCCTGTTGTAATTGCAAGCGGCGGCAGCGGCTCTATTACCTTTCCGGATAAAAAAGAAGCCCCCTACATGGCGGAGCTTTTAGAGCTTATGGGGGTTCCCAAAAGTGCAATTATTACGGAAGCGGCTTCCCGCAATACCCACGAAAACATCGTTTATAGTAAAAAGATTCTGGAAGGTCTCGCCGATGGTGGACAGCCCCCCGCTCGGCCGGTGCTCCTCGTGAGCTCCGCCTGGCACCTCCCCCGTGCCCTGGCCATCTCCAAGAAAACCAAGCTCCCGGCCATCCCCTTTTCGGTGGATAGCCAGGCGGAGCCCCTCCTTCTTCCTGCGGACCTTTTCCCCGACGCATGGGCCCTTACCCGCTCCACCCGTCTCATCCGCGAGTGGCTTGGCC
>JAOACP010000062.1 GCA_026417795.1 Thermanaerothrix sp. | reverse complement strand
GTTGTCTTCCTCAGGGTTAGTCTATCAAACAGGCGGACAAACTCAGACGGTGAACCTACGATGAACGTGCTTGAGGACATACAGACAAGCTTTCAGAGACTGGCAAATATGGCCGATCGCTACCGTATAAGCATCCAGCAGAATATGGTAACTAGCTTGTATGCCGATCGGCTAAGGGCCGGCGCAAATATTATTTGGGAAAGGCAAAATGGACTGCTGAGCTGGCGGTTAGAAGATCCGATCGGGGATAAAATCCGGTTGGAGGGATGGGATATTATTAAGAATTATTCGCAAATGCTATTTGATCAGTCGGTTAAGCAGATTGAGAAGGTACGAAGCGAACGGAGGTTCGGATCGGAGGATCAGGTTCAGCATTCGCAAATATTTGGGCACCTTACAAATCAGATTAATCAAATCCTGCAAGCGCTAAGGTTTCCCGTCGTATGAGTCGGACAAAGTACATCGCTTACACGATTGAGCAAGCAAGGAAACAAGGAATACCTCCAGAAATCCTGACCGGTCTTATTCAGATAGAGAGCGGATATAATCCTAATGCGGTGGGTGATGGGGGGAAGGCCGTAGGGATTGCTCAGATTTGGCCGGAAACCGCTAAAGAGCTTGGGTTAGAGAACCGGTATGATCCTTTTGCTTCGATTGAAGCCGCGGCAACGTATCTTAAGAAGCAATATCAGCGGCTGGGGGACTGGAGGAAGGCGGTAGATGCCTACCAAGGGGTAAGAAAATCACCCTCGCGGTTCGATAAGATAGTTGCTGAAGGGAAAAAGATTTTAGGGGAAGAAAAGAAAGAGGAAAGCGGTATTTGGGATTTCGAAAAGGGGGTTAAGAAAGTACTTGAGGATATTGTAAACGCCATCCCTATCCTTAGGGAGGCGAAAGAAAAGACAGAACCCGTAAGAAAGGTTTTAGAGGTTGATGAAAAGAAAATCGGTCAATGGGCCATGATATTAGGAGCGTGGCTATTAGTAGGGTTACTCATCTTTTTAGGCATTTGGGCGATGGTCAATGAGCGATGAGTCGCGAAGACGTGAAAAACTGGGTGCTACGAGGAGTAACCGCCGTCGTGGGTGGGCTTTCTGGTGCGGTGGTAATCCTTTTTCAGAAACTTCTGGAATGCTTAGAGCGGGGATGATCACAAGCTTATTGTTTTCCTCGGCGGTGGGGGGAGTGTTATTACTCGCTGGGGGATACTCTGCGAATATTGGGTTATTGGTTTGTGGGGCGCTGATTATAGGCGGATCGATAACGGAGCTAACTGATGGTAACGGCTGAAGAATGGATTGAATTCCAAAAGATTGCAAAGGAGATTCGGGATGTATTAAAGGACATCCGCGAGATCTCATTGCCGGCAAAGAAAATACCGACTCATCTTGCATGGGTGCCGCCCGATTGGACAATTTCGGGGAGCATAACAAACGGTAATTTCCAAGATATCGACCTGGGTACCCATGAAGGGGGATATCTTAGGGCGGTATCGTATGGGTTCCATCCAACACGCATCCATTTTAACCCGCCTATGGATCCCTCAAGTAGCTTCCCTGGAGTTTGGGGGGAACGCGGGCGTATGTTTACGATCAACGGATACGAGCATAATTTGTTTTTCATTCATAAGACAATCACCATGATTCGAATCTCAAACCATTCAGGGTTTGGTAATCACATCTCTTTGGAGTGGTGGAGCTTAAATAGTCTTAAGGAGGTAGGATGGTGAGCATCAATTACCGGCCAAGCCAGGAAAGAGGCGAGTTCCATGGGTCGTATTATTACATGAGACAGGGGACCTTCTTTTATGGGGAAGGGCTGAAAGGGTACGTGATCGAGGGGTCATTTGCAGATTTGGAGCTAGACAATAGCGCAAGCGTTCCTTCTGAACCCCTGTCTAAGGCAAAAGGGGTTTGGAGAGGGGATTTGATGCCGTTAACAAATGGGGTATTTCTCACGGATGCGCTCGTGTTTATCGTGGAATGAGCGAATATAGCATCTATGCCGGAAAGTGGCTGAGAAAGGAGTCGATCGCTGCGGGGGAAACCCTAACAATTGCCCCTGAGATTGTAGGGGACGATAGGGTTTTGTGGCTGTCTTGCGGCATAGAAGCAAAATCAGATGCGGAGTTTCTTATCGAAAGCCTCAGCTTCAATCTGGCTAATGGAGATGTTCTCCTATGGGTACTCAATGGCTTTAGTCGAATTGTGGTAAACAGAGGTTTGGTCAAAATTTGGTTAAGCGAATTAAGAGATCCGGCCTTCTTGCAGAACCTGATACAGTCCAAGCCAAAGGAAGAAGGACTAATCGGAAGACATGTTTTCACCGCAAGCGGGGTTTTAACCTTAAGCCAGTTCACTAAAGGGATTTACTTCATCGGACAAGGAGGAGGGGGAGGAGGTGTTTCGGTTTCGCCTGGGGCGCCTTCTGGGACAACTATATGTATTGCGGGTGAACCTGGAAATAATGGGAATGTGGGCGAGGGATTTTTTCCAAAAGACGTACTTGCCGGTAAAGTCAACGTCACGATTGGTGCGGGAGGAATAGGCGGCGCCGGCAGTTCGTTTTCGATATCAACAAGTAGCACGGGATACAAAGGGGGAGATGGCGGAGATACGAAGATACATACTGCCGTAATACGAGGAGGAAAAGGAGGAGATGCAGCAATATTTGTAACGTCAACGGCTTCTAGCGAGTCAACAACGTCTAGCTTTTCATCAGATCCCTATACGGACGACCAAAACCTACTAATAGTAAAAAGAACCAATAAGAGACTAAGGATAACTGTGCGGGCAGATCATACAATCGGAAATGGTGATGCGCACGATGTAGCGGCTTTGCCTGACCGGCCAAGATCTAGAATAACGGGATCAATAACCTCATCAACCCCCGCTCATGGCCAAAGTTCACCTTATTTAGGTCATGGAGGAGGCGGTGCGGTTGCTGTCCACAAAGCGGGGAGCTCTTCTAACCTAGGAGTAGGCGGTAACGGGAGGGATGGATGGATGATCATTGAGGAGTGGGGTTAATGGGGTTTAAACTTTCCCAAGTTAAGAAATACGAAGCAAACGGGGTTTGGACAAGACCGGCCAACGTGCAAGCCGTCTATATAAAAGCCATGGGCGGCGGTGGTGGAGGTGGAGGATGTGCGGGCGCAGGCTCAGGTAGCTATCGGGCAGGAATGCAAGGGCAGAGTGGTGCTTTCGTTGAAGCCTTCATCACCAGTCCGCCCAATACAGTCAACATAACTGTAGGAACGGGCGGCGCAGGAGGAACAGGAACCTCAGCCGGAGCGAACGGCGGAGATTCTTCGTTTGGAACGTTGGTAATCGCCAAAGGGGGACTTGGGGGATTGGCAAACCTATCAGCAAATACCAATGCACAAAACCCGCCTTCTGGGAATGTGGGCGATCTTGTTTGGCAAGCAAATACTGGACCTATGATTACGATATCTTCCACCTCCGGAGTGGCCGTACAATTAGGACAGGTTCTGCCTTATGGGTGGATAGGATATGATCAGTCCGTAAGTCTTCAAACCGCAGGGGGAGTTGTCAATGGATCGAATGCGACCGTAGAGGGAGCCGGAGGAGGGGGAAGTTATGTCAACGCGGCAAGCGGAACAAACGCAAGCGGGGGAAATGGAATGAGGGGGTTTGTGATTGTGTATGAGTATGAATGATGGTGCTGTGAGCTTCTGTGGGGCTTTCTGGGGCAAGATTCTAAGGGGGTCGCTACTGCCCTATTGGTGGGGTAGAAAATGAGGCTGTAGGACGATTGTAGAAGGTTTAGCGATGGGGTCCAGCGATGAGCTGGATTTTTTGTTTTTGGGGAAGCAAAAGGGGTGCCAGGAGGGGTGGCACACTTTTTGGGCTGTCTCTTATACACATCT
>JAOACP010000061.1 GCA_026417795.1 Thermanaerothrix sp. | reverse complement strand
CCTTGATCTCATGCCCCCTGGACTGGGCGGCCCTGGAGAGCTTCTCCGCCGCCATGTAGGTGTGGGCTATCCCCGTAGGACACGACGTCACCGCCACAAACCTCATGCACAACACCTCCCCTATCTCCTACTAATCCTTAAGGACAGGGGAATTCTAACCCCCTTGGGGGACTCCAATCGACCGCATGGGTTCCCGGGATGCTGCAAAAAAATCGAACATTCAGCCCAAGCCCGGGTAAAAAACATAAGGGGCCGAAGGCGCGGAACAATGCCTTCAGCCCCTTAAGAAACGGTGAACGGAAAGATCAAACCACCATGAAACCCCTACGGTTCAATCAACACCCTTCCCTCCGCCCGGGTAGGGGACAGCACTCGGAAGAACAGGGACCGGGGTTTCAAAAGCTCCACGAGCCGGCGGCTCCGGTCCCCAAGGTGGGAAGACGCCATTTCGAGCCCCTTCATATCCAACGCCAGGGACAGGGCCTCCCTGGGAAGGGGCACCTCCTTGAGATCCTCCGGGATGGCGAGCTTCTCCCCTCCCAATGCGTACCCCCGGCCCTCGAGGAAGAGGTCCGGCCCCTGGTCTGAGAGCACCACCATGACCCGCTTCCCCTCCTCCAGGCCCTCCCCAAATCGGGCCTTCATGGGCTGCCCAAGGAGCTCCCCAAGGGAGGGGAACATGGCAAGGACCCTGCCTCCCATGGGGCCCTCAAGGGCCAAGAACCCGTGAAGGGAGCCCTTGCCCAGCATCTCCGGGGCCATGAGCTCCCGCTGCTTGAAATCCCCAAGGAATCGCTCGAAGGGGGCATAGGCGGAGAAACCGATCACCCCCTCGTCCAGGTTCAAAGACCACGACACCTCCACCCTCTCACCGGTGGCGAGCTTGCCTATGACCACGTTGGGCCCCTTGGTCTTCCTTGCGGGGACCATCCTGGATGCCGGGTCCATGTAGGCCCTCTTGATCCTCTCAAGCCCCTCTTCGCTGCTGGCAAAACCCCAGATGGGAATCGGAACCTTGGAGAGCAGTTCCAGCTTCACTCCCCGCACCGTACCCTCCCGCAAGGCCTTGGTGTTCCCCCTATCGGCCATGAAGATCCCGAAGACCTGGTCGTCCTCCAACGTGAAGGCGCAGCGGCCCATGTAGGGGAACAGCTCCTCCATCTCCCATATCTCCTTGGGCGCGAACCCCATGAGGCCTCGGGAACGCATGAACTCCACCGCGGCGCCCCCGTCCTCCATGGCCACCGTGAGCCCCCGGGACTTGGGGAGCATCCTGATCAGGTCCACCGACACCAAGGACCTGAAGGTCCACCAAAGGACCAATCCCGCTATGGGCAGCAGCACCCAAAGGCTCTTCCGCGTGGAGTACTTTATCATGGCCTTAAGAACCTCCTAGCAAGGCCCCTCACGAGGCCTAGGATGGCAAAAAGTCCGCTGGCGGCCATCACGATGCACGCCCCAGATGGCATGTCCAGCCTCCAGGATATCCATATCCCCGCCAGTACGCAAAGGGAGCCGTACAGGGTGGAGAGGAACATCATCCCCTTAAGGGACCTGCTGAAACCCTCGGCGGCGTAGGGCGGTATGGTCATGAGGGCCATGCAAAGCACCAGCCCAACGGAGCGCATCAACACCACCACCGCCACGGCGGTGAGCATGAGCACCGCGAACCTTATCCTGCCGGGGTTAAGCCCCCTTACCCTGGCGAACTCCTCGTCGTAGGCCACCGCCAGGAGGTCCGGGTACAGCAGCGACACCGCGGCAAGGCATGCCCCGGTGAGCAGGGCCATGACCCAAAGGTCCTCCCGGGATACGGCCAGCAGGTTGCCGAAGAGGGGACTGGACAGGTCCTTGCCGTACCCCTGTGAAAGGGACATGAGTATGACCCCAAGGGCCATGGAGAAGGCCCAAAGGGCCCCCACGGCGGAGTCGAAACGCTCCTGCCGGCGCTGGTCCATCCGGGACAGAAGCGCCGAGGACGCCATGGCGGCCCCCAGGGCCCCCAAAAAGGGCGAGAAGCCCATGAAGTATCCCAACCCCACGCCGCCGTAGGCTATGTGCGCAAGCCCCCCCGCCAGCATGGACATCCTGAAGGTGACCACCACGGTGCCCATGACCCCCGCCATGACGGAGGACATAAGACCCCCCAAGAGGGCGTTAAGAAGAAAGGGATCCATGACGGTCCTCCTTTACGTCATCGTCGTCGTGGGCCGACAAAACCCGGTGGGGAAGTCCGTGGGCCACCAGCTCCACCGGGCACTCCCCATAGGCCAACGACAGCGACGCCCTGTCCACCTCCGGGGAAGGGTGATAGTGCAACGTGCCCCTTATGCAGGCCACCGAGGTGGCCATGGCGGACACCGCCATGAGGTCGTGGCTTGCCACCACCGCGGTGCCACCTTCGCCGCAGAACCTCCTAAGCTCCCCGTACAGGTGCTTCTGAGACCCGGGATCCAGGTTTGCGGTGGGCTCGTCCATCAACACCACCCGGGGGGAAGAGGCGAAGGCCCGGGCTATGAGCACCTTCTGCCGCTGCCCCCCCGATAGCTGGCTCATCTTCATGTCCCGGCAGTCCCCAACCCCAAAGCGCTCCATCTCCACCATGGCCCGCCGGTAGTCCTCCCCCGAAAGCCTTCGGCCCGGCAGCTTGCGGCCTAAGGCCACCACGTCCAGGGCCCTTATGGGAAAGAACCGCCTCACCGACGTGTCCTGGGGCACGTACCCCACCTCAAGGCTCTCCCCCGGGGGCCTGCCCAGCACCCGGATCTCCCCCGAAAGGGGGCGCAGCAGCCCCAAAATCAGCTTTATTAAGGTGCTCTTGCCTCCCCCGTTGGGGCCCATGAGGGCCAAAAGCTCTCCAGCGCTGAGACACAGGTTGACGTCCCTCAGCACCACGTCCCCTTCATAGGCGAAACAAAGCCCTTTTATCTCCACGTCATATGACATGGTCTTATTTTAACACAGGGGGGCCAAAGTAGGGTTAAAATACAATACGTCGGCACATATCAACCTGGCGGGGGTGATCTGTTGGCGGTCGCGGCGGAGAGGTACGTTAGAATATCCGACACCATCGGCGTCTTGAGGGACCTGTTGGATCGAGGGTTCGCGTTCCTGGTGCCCTCGGGCCCCGACGAGGAGGCACTGTTGGAGATCCTGTTGGACGCCAGCCCAGTGCTGGACGAGCGTCCCCACATATTGCGCTGGAAGGACCTTTACAGGCTGATCCTGAGGGAGGCCTATCCCCGGTCGTTGGACCGGGCAAGCCGTATGATGGACCCCGCGGACAGGTACCTGGTGCTGCGGTGGCTCACCGGGACCCTACCGAAGGACCGGTGTCCTTCCTGGGTTTTCGATCCCCTTTTCCCGGAGCTCGCGGCACCCCAGATGATGGAGTTCATGCGGGAAGAGGTGACCCGGCGGCACCTGTTCGCCGCCAACGGCTGCGAATCCTGCGAAAGCTGCCCCCTGGACAGCCCCGGCAGGGTGTTGTGCCACCTCTTCTGCGCCTATCAGGATTACTTAAGGGAAAACCGCATGGCGGACGAGGCGGAGATGCCCACCCTCACAAGACAGGCGCTGGAGGGCGCCGTGCCTTCCGTCAAGCTGGCGGTGGTGGGGTTCATGTCCTTCACCCACGGGCAGCTCAACCTGCTTCGAAAGATGATCGAGCTGGGGATGGGCCTGCACTTCCTCTTCCCCTGGATAGACCTGGAGGGCTTCCCCCACGGGGCAAGGCAATTGAACCTCCCCATAAGCCGCACCCTGGGGGAGCCAAGGCCTCCCAGGGTATTGCGCATCATGGGCATTGACCCAAGCCACCAGTACGAGGAGCTGGCAAGGCGGATATCCCTCCTGGGCGACGAGAAGGGGGGGATACCCTTCCAGGGCCCCCTGGACCAGGTGGCCCTATCGGTGCCAATGGAGGACATTAGAACCCTCACCCACCAGCTACACCTGTCTCTTATACACATCT
>JAOACP010000060.1 GCA_026417795.1 Thermanaerothrix sp. | reverse complement strand
AGATGTGTATAAGAGACAGCCTTAGGGCCATGCGAGAGGTGCTGGCGGACCTCTGTTCCCGCAAGGGGCGGGAGGGGGACACGGAGCTTTTGATCCGCATGGGGGAGGCGCTGTCCGACACGGCCCTTTGCGGTCTTGGGCAGACCGCCGCCAACCCGGTGCTGTCAACCGTACGGTACTTTAGGGACGAGTATATGGAGCACGAGTCCAAGGGGTTCTGCAGGTCCGGGGTCTGCAGGGGCATGTTCGTTGCCCGCATAGATCGGAGCTTGTGCGTGTCCTGCGGGGCCTGCGCCAGGGCGTGTTCCTTTGGAGCCATAGAGAAGGGGGAGGACGGCAAGTATGGGGTGACCCGCCTCTGCCAGGGATGCGGGGCCTGTCTTGACCTTTGCCCTGTGGGGGCCATAGAGCCCTCGATGGAGGTGAACCAGCGGTGATCATACGGGTGGATGGACGGGAGGTGGAGGTTCCGAGGGACACGCTTCTGTACGACGCCTTGACTTCCGCCGGGGTTGAGGTGCCCGCCCTTTGCAGACACGGGGGGCTCCATCACGAGGGGGCATGCAGGGTATGCGTGGTTGAGGTGAGTTCCAGGGGATCCAGCAAGCTGGTGGCCTCCTGCATGTATCCGGTGAGGGAAGAGGGGCTTGAGGTTTGGACCAACACCGAGAGGGTGGTTAAGGCAAGGCGTTTCGTGATAGGGCTTCTTTTAAGGCGCAACGGACGCTCCCCGGCGGTTAAGGCCATGGCGGAGAGATGGGGGGCCATGGACATGGGGCGCCTTGAGATGATGGACCTCAAGGCCCTTTGCGTGCGGTGCATGAGGTGCGTAAGGGCCTGCGCTGAGAACGGCTTCAACGCCATATCCTTCTCCAGCAGGGGATGGGACCGGCACGTGGGGCCTCCCCTGGAGGAAGCCCCCGCGGCCTGTGTGGGGTGCCTTGCCTGCGCCGAGGTCTGTCCCACCGGGCACATAACCTACCGGGAGTCCGATGGGGTAAGGGAGATATGGGGAAGGACTTTCGAGCTGGCGGTCTGCCCCTCCTGCGGGGCTAGGTTCGCCACCCGGGAGCAGCTTGAGGCCCTTGGAGCTGCGGATCCCTTGTGCCCTTCCTGCAGGAGGAGGCAGGAGGCGGAGAGCCTTGGCCTTGGCTGAGGTCTTGCGTTGGGACTGCGGGGATGACCCGGCCCAGGCAGGGGCCGATTGAGTCATTAACAGTGCGCATCAAGACGAGGGGGGAGGATCTTAACATGGCGACGGAGAAGGTTCTTCTGGTCACGCCGGAGCGCTGTATCGGCTGCGGCAGCTGTGAGTTGGCCTGCTCTTTCAACAAGGAGGGGCAGTTCAGGCCCTCCATGAGCAGGGTGGGGGTCCACAGGTTCGAGCGGGGGCAGAACGTCCCCATGATGTGTTTTCAGTGCGATGACGCCCCTTGCGCAAAGGCCTGCAAGACCCAGGCGCTTTACAAGTCTTCCTCCGGGTTGGTGGAGTTCGACAGGGACAAGTGCATAGGCTGCAGGATGTGCGTCATGGCCTGTCCCTTCGGCAACGTGTCCTACGACAGGTCCAGCAAGGGGGTAGTGAAGTGCGACCAGTGCGGCGGGGATCCCAAGTGCGCGGGCATATGCCCCACCAAGGCCATAGAGTACATGCCGGCGGACGCCGCGGTGGTCTCTAAGAAGAAGAGGTTCGCCAAGCGCATAGCCGATGCCCTTGAGGAGGTGAAGGAGTAGATGAACGGCTGGGTTGGGAGAGTGCTCAGGATAAACCTTACGGACCATACCTTCAGCGCCGAGCCGTTGAAGGAGGAGTGGGCCAGGGACTACCTTGGCGGAAGGGGTTTGGGGACCCGCTACTACTTCGAGGAGGTGGGTCCTTCGGTGGATCCCCTGTCGGAGGGCAACAGCCTCTACTTCGTCACAGGCCCCCTCACCGGCACCCTGGCGGCGTCGGCGGGGCGGTTCAACGTGGTGGCCAAGAGTCCCCTAACCGGCACCATCGGGGCCGCCAACTCCGGCGGTTACTTTGGGCCGGAGCTCAAGTACGCCGGTTGGGACATGGTGGTGTTGGAGGGCCGCTCCCCTAAGCCGGTGTACGTGTACATAAACAACGACCAGGTGGAGATAAGGGATGCGGAGGGCATATGGGGTCTTGAGACCCACGAGGCCACGGATAAACTTTTGGAGCTCACCGACCCGGAGGCCAAGGTGGCGGTCATAGGCCCCGCGGGGGAGAACCTGTCCCTCATAGCCAACATAATAAACGACAAGCACCGGGCCCCCGGCCGGGGAGGTATGGGGGCGGTCATGGGTTCCAAGAACCTCAAGGCCCTGGTGGTGCGGGGCACGAAGGGGATAAAGGTGGCCAAGGGGGAGGATTTCCTCAAGGCCGTGGCGGTTGCCAGGGATAAGCTGGCCAAGCATCCGGTCACCGGGAGCGGGCTTCCCCTTTACGGCACCAACGTGTTGGTCAACATATTGAACCAGAACGGCGGGCTGCCCACCAGGAACTTCAGGACCGGGGTCTTCGAAGGGGCGGACCGGATAAGCGGCGAGGCCCAGCGGGAGAGCCGGCTTTTGAGGAACAAGGGCTGCTTCGGCTGCGGCATAGCTTGCGGCAGGGTCTCCTTTGCGGAGGCCTTCGGCCACCATGGGGAGGGCCCCGAGTACGAGACATCCTGGTCCTTCGGGGCGGACTGCGGCGTTGACGACATAGACGCGGTGGCCATGGCCAACTATCGCTGCAACGAGCTTGGGTTGGACACCATATCCATGGGGTCCACCATAGCCTGCGCCATGGAGCTCTACGAGATGGGGCTCATAAGCAAGGAGATGGCGGGGGTCGACCTGAGCTTTGGGAACGGGGCCGCCCTGGTCCCCATGGTGGAAGCGGCGGCCTACCGGAAGGGAAAGCTTGGGGAGCTGTTGGCCCAGGGTTCGTACCGTTTGGCGAGCCATTTCGGCCACCCGGAGCTGTCCATGTCCTCCAAGAAACAGGAGATGCCCGCCTACGATCCCAGGGCGATCCAGGGGATAGGTTTGAACTACGCCACCAGCAACCGGGGGGCCTGCCACGTGAGGGGCTACACCATATCCCCGGAGATTTTGGGGGTGCCTCAGAAGCTGGATCCTCAATCCATAGAGGAGAAGCCCGTCTGGGACAAGGCCTTCCAGGACCTCACTGCGGTGGTGGATTCCGTGGGCATGTGCCTTTTTACCACCTTCGGCATAGGGGCCCAGGAGATAGCGGAGCAGCTCTCAACCGCCGTCGGGATCGACTACTCGCCGGAGGACCTGATGAAGATAGGGGAGAGGATATGGAACATGGAGCGCCTCTTCAACCTCAAGGAGGGCTTCTCCGCCGCCGACGACGTGCTGCCGCCCAGGATGACCTCGGAGCCCCTGCCCGAAGGGCCCCACAAGGGTAAGGTCAGCCGGGTGCCGGAGATGCTGCCCAAGTACTACGAGGTGAGGGGTTGGACCCCCGAAGGGGTGCCCACGGAGGCCAAGCTGCGGGAGCTGGGCCTTGAGTGGATTATTGGATAATTGATAATTGGATAAGGTGATCTGCCGTTGAGGGTGCTGTTCTTCGCCACCTTCAGGGACATTACGGGCCGCAAGGAGGATCAGGCCCAGGCTCCCACGGTGAGGGAGCTTTTGGAGGAGCTGTCCTGCCGGTATGGTCAGGGCTTCCGGCAGGCGGTTCTCAAGGACGGGTCCATGTCGGACCAGGTTATAGTGCTGGTTAACGGCCATCACGTCTCTCACCTGGACGGCGCGGAAACCCGGTTGAATCCCGGCGACGAGGTCAGCATATTTCCCGTCATAGGGGGCGGGTAGCCAAGGGCGTTTTTAGGGCCCGAACGTGCATGGTTGCTGGGATGCGGGCCCCATGGCGATGGGGTCTGAAGCCGAGGCGGGGGGCGAAGTCCCTCCCGGCCTCGGCTTTTTCGTGTCTTCGTGGGACTTACTTCAAGGGGCTTCGGCGATGTCCTGGGGTATGCTTCAGTGTCCTTTGGGCGGGTCTTAGGGCCTTAAGGCGGGGCCCCTTGGCGGTCATGCTTGATGCCCCTGTGGTGCGCAAATTGCCATTTCGATTAAAATGGGTTGTGTCTTGAATTTTGAGTCTCCATGGCGGTTTTTGCAAACTAGCTTCCCGTGGCCTATCGATTGTTTTGTCTTTGGGTTTGTAGTATGGGGGGTATCTTATGTCCGTTGGCCTTAGG
>JAOACP010000059.1 GCA_026417795.1 Thermanaerothrix sp. | reverse complement strand
GAGCTAAAGATGGCGGACATCATTGGGCTTCAGTGCACCGAGTGCAAGCGTCGCAACTACGTGACCACGGTCAACAAGCGTAAGATGCAGAAGAAGCTGGAGAAGAAGAAGTACTGCAAGTGGTGTGACAAGCACACCTTGCACAAGGAGACGAAGTAGTGTAAAATACACCGTGCGTGCAGGTCCGTAGCTCGAACTGGCTAGAGCACCGCACTCCAAATGCGGGGGTTGAAGGTTCGAATCCTTCCGGGCCTGCCACTTTTTTGCTTGATCAGGGGGGCGAAGGTGTGGACAGGGTCATGGGTTTCTTGAGGGAGGCCAGGGGGGAGCTTAAGAAGGTTTCTTGGCCCACCAGGCAGCAGGTCTGGTACTCCACCTTGGTTGTTCTTTTTGTTACCTTCGCTGTTTCCGCGTACCTTGGGTTGGTGGATGCGGTTCTGACCGCCCTTTTGCGCGGAGTGGTCCGTTAGCCTTCATAAAATCACAGGAGGAGGGGGCGGGCAAGCCCCCTTTTGGCTGATGAAAGACGATAAGAGACGCTGGTACATAGTTCAGACCTACTCTGGTTACGAGAATAAGGTGAAGGCCAACCTGGAGCAGCGGATAGCCACCATGGGGATGGAGGACAGGATTTTCAACGTGCTGATCCCCGTGGAGGAGAAGGTCTTCATAAAGGAGGGAAAGACCAAGCACGTTAAGCGCAAGGTCTTCCCCAGTTACGTTTTGGTTGAGATGATAATGGATGACCAGTCCTGGTACGTGGTTCGCCACACGCCTGGGGTCACCGGCTTCGTGGGTTCCGGCAACCATCCTATCCCTCTTACGGAGCGGGAAGTGTCCGAGATCATGGGTAAGATAGGCCTTGCGGGGGTTCACAAGGGCAAGGTGGAGATGGACATAGTGCCCGGGGACACCGTGAGGGTGAAGTCCGGTCCCTTTGAGGGGCAGGTGGGTCCCGTGGTGGAGGTGGTTCCCGAGAAGGGGAAGGTGAAGTTCTCCGTCACGGTTTTCGGTCGGGAGACCATAGCGGAGGCGGACTACGGGGATCTGGAGAAGGTTCTTTAGTGGGAATAAAACGGGCGGGCTCTATTTTGATCCCGCCCTTCAGGGCTATAGGGCCCTTATTCTAAGGAGGTAGTGAGGTAAATGGCAAAGAAGGTAGTAGGCGAGATCAAGCTGCAGCTGCCGGCAGGCAAGGCCACGCCGGCGCCCCCCGTAGGACCCGCCCTGGGTCAGAGGGGTGTCAACATAATGGAGTTCGTGAAGCAGTTCAACGCGAAGACCGCGGATCAGGTGGGGCTCATAATCCCGGTGGTCATCACGGTTTACGCGGACCGGAGCTTCAGCTTCATTTTGAAGACCCCTCCCGCCAGCGTTCTGATCAAGAAGGCGGCGAACCTGGAGAAGGGTTCTGCGGCGCCCAACAAGACCAAGGTGGCCAAGATAACCAAGAGCCAGGTGAGGGAGATCGCCCAGCTCAAGATGGTGGACCTCAACGCCAACGACGTGGAGGCCGCCATGCGGATGATCGAGGGCACCGCCAGGTCCATGGGCGTGGAAGTGGTCAACTAGTTTTCGGGTTTTCTGGTTTTTAGGGATAAAAGTTTGTGGCAGGGCTTTGGGCCCGCTATGACCACGGGAGGTATTGAAATGGCTAAGAAGAGCAAGAGGTATTTGGCTATCGCGGAGAAGGTGGAGGACAGGCTTTACGGGCTGTCCGAGGCGGTCAAGCTGGTGAAGGAGACCGCCACCGCCAAGTTCGATGAGAGCGTGGAGCTTCATGTCCGGCTGGGCGTAGATCCCCGCCATGCGGACCAGCAGGTGCGGAGCACCGTGGTCCTTCCTCACGGCACCGGTAAGACCAAGAGGGTGTTGGTCATCGCCGGCGGCGAGAAGGTTAAGGAGGCAGAGGAGGCTGGCGCGGACTTCGTCGGCGGCGAGGACATGGTGCAGAAGATAGAGGGTGGTTGGCTGGACTTCGACGCGGTCATAGCCACCCCGGACGTGATGAGGGCCGTGGGCCGTCTAGGCAAGGTGTTGGGCCCCCGGGGGCTCATGCCCAGCGCCAAGACCAACACCGTCACCTTCGACGTGGCGGATGCGGTTCGGGACATCAAGGCCGGTAGGGTTGAGTTCCGGGTTGACAAGACCGGGATAACCCACAACGCCATAGGCAAGGCCTCCTTCGACGAACAGAAGCTGGTGGAGAACGCCGCCACCCTTCTTAGGGCCATAATCAAGGCCCGTCCCGCCGCCGCCAAGGGGCAGTACATCAAGAGCGTCACCATGACCACCACCATGGGCGTGGGCATCCATCTGGACCCGGTGGAGGTGCAGAAGGAGGTCGCCGAGTAGCCCGAAGGGCCCTTCGGCGTTTCTTCGAAGCTTTTTCCTCCCGGGGTTGTGCAGAACCCCGGGAGGATGATATACTGAACTTTGGGCTTGTGACAGCGGGGGCGCTCTGCGCTTAATGTTGAAAACCCCGCCGAGGTCCGGGGAAGCGATGGCAAGAGCCTTCGTTATGCGTTTGTGTTTTCGTGCGCTCCCGGTCCTTGTGGGCCGGGGGCGTTTCTCTTTGCGCCCCGGGCGTTTCGGCCCAAGCCGTTTAGTCCAGGGCGGAAGGGGGTGAAGTAATGCCGACTAAGGCGAAGGAGCAGAACATCGAGCAGTTGGTTGAGATGCTGGGCCGCAGTGAGGCGGTTTTCATCTGCGAGTACCGGGGTCTTACGGTCAAGAAGATGACCGACGTGCGTTCCCGCATCCGCAAGGCGGGCGGGGAGATGAAGGTGGCCAAGAACACCCTCATGAGGATAGCCCTTGAGAGGGCTGGGCTTCCCACGGTGGACCCCTATGAGCAGGGGCCCAACGCCTACGTGTTCGCCTACGGCGACGTGGCGGCGGTGGCCAAGGAGCTTCGGGACTACTCCAAGGAGAAGGGCAACGAGGCCTTGGTGATCAAGGGCGGAGTCATGGGCAAGGACCTGCTCAGCAAGGATCAGGTCATGGCTCTGGCGGATCTCCCCTCCAGGGAGGTTCTCATCGCCCAGGTGGTGGGCACCATGGCGGCTCCGATCCGCGGACTGGTCACGGTGCTGTCCGGTCCCGCCAGGGGGCTCGTCACGTGCCTTTCCCAGATCAAGGACAAGAAGGAGAACGCCGCGTAGGTTTCCCTTTGCGTGGTCCTTGGACTGCTTGACCGGTTGCCGGTAAGCGTTATGTGCTTAGCCGTTTCTGTGTGGCATAAAAACTTAAAAAAACTGAGGAGGAGTATAAAATGACCCGCGAGGACATAATCAAGGCTATTGAGGAGATGTCGGTCCTCGAGCTGTCCCAGCTCGTGAAGGATCTGGAGGAGAAGTTCGGCGTGTCCGCCGCCGCCCCTGCCATGGCCATGCCCATGATGGCCATGCCCGGCGCCGGCGCCGCTGCCGCCGCTGAGGAGGAGAAGACCGAGTTCGACGTGGTCCTCGCCGACGCCGGCTCCAACAAGATCAACGTCATCAAGGTGGTCCGGGAGCTCACCGGCCTGGGCCTTAAGGAGGCCAAGGACCTGGTGGACGGCGCCCCCAAGACCGTGAAGGAAGGGGTCGCCAAGGAGGAGGCCGAGGAGATGAAGAAGAAGCTCGAGGAGGCCGGCGCGAAGGTGGAGCTGAAGTAAGCCCTCCGCAGCCTTCCGGTTCGTTTCTCTTGCCTTTTAGGGCGGGGTCCTTCGGGGTCCCGCCCTTTCTTGTATTCGGTTTTATGTTACAATCTCCAAAAGGCAAGTGAATCTAAGTACGAACGGGGGTTTTCCGCTTGATCCTGGACTTTCACGTTCACATATATCCCCCGGAGGTGGTACGGGATTCCCGCCGCATAGCGGAAAGGGAGGACTACTTCGCCCTTCTTTCCTCCTCCAAGGTGCATCGCTGGGCTTCCTTTGAGGAGCTTGTGGAGGCCATGGACCGGGACGGGGTCGACCGGGCGGTGGCGTTCGGCTTCGCCTTCAAGGATCTTGGGCTCTGCAGGCTTTGCAACGATTATGTGTTGGAGGCCGCCAGGGCTTATCCGGACAGGATAGTCCCCATGGCGGTGGTGCCTCCCTTTGCCAAGGGGGCCCTTGAGGAGGTTGAGCGGGCCCGTTCCCTTGGGGCAGTGGGGGTTGGGGAGCTCTTCCCGGAGGGCCAGGGCTTCGACATCGACGACGTGCGCCAGACCTGGCGCCTTGCGGGGCTTTGCCACGAGCTCGGCATGTTCCTCATGTTCCACTGCGCCGAGCCGGTGGGGCACCGGTACCCGGGCAAGGGGACCGTGGGGGTGAAGGAGGCGGCGGCCTTCTGCGAGAACCACCCGGAGGTCAAGGTGGTCTTCGCCCACTTTGGAGGGGGGCTCTTCCTCTACGAGTCCATGGAAGAGATGAGGCTGATCCTGTCCAACGCCTACTACGACACCGCCGCCATGCCTTTTTTGTACGGCCATTCCATGCTCAAGGCGGCGATGGCCGTGGCGCCCCGTAAGATGCTCTTCGGCACCGACTTCCCCATACTTGGCATCCGCCGCTACGCTTCGCTCCTTGACCGGGCGTGTCTTGGGGCGGAAGCCGCCCAAGCCTTGCTTGGCCTCAACGGGGAGGCTTTTTTAAGCTCCATCAAGGAGGGATTGAGGCTCTAGAGCTGACCTGTGTTCCCCATGTTGCCTCTCTTAAGAATCTAAACGAACGAGACGGGTTGCCTCATGTAAAAATCTAAACGAAGGCAGGGAT
>JAOACP010000058.1 GCA_026417795.1 Thermanaerothrix sp. | reverse complement strand
AAGATCCCTGCCTTCGTTTAGATTTTTACATGAGGCAACCCGTCTCGTTCGTTTAGATTCTTAAGAGAGGCAACATGTAATACCGTCGCCCCCTCCTCCATGCGGATGGTGCGGTGGAAAAGGCGGCGGAGGCTTGTTTTGTGGGAGGACATGATGATGGTTGGGTTGTTGGGAAGTTTCATGAGGTTTGACAGCACCGCCTCCTCGGTCCTATCGTCCAAGGAAGCGGTGGCCTCGTCCAGGATGATCACATCCGGTAAGCCGTATACGCACCGGGCGATCATAAGCCGCTGGGACTCCCCGCGGCTTAAGGTTACCCCCTTGGGGCCTATTAGGGTCTTAAGGCCCCCCGGAAGAGACGAAGGAAGCCTCGAAAGCCCCGCCACCCCAAGGGCCCATAGGGCCCTTTCCTCCGTTTCCTCGGAGGGGTCCTCTTCCAAGGATACGTTCCATCCCAAGGGGCCCCACAGGGGCCTTGACTCCTGAAGCACCCACCCAACGCGCCTTCTGAAGTCCCGCAGCGTCCTGCCCGCAAGCTCCCGGTCCCCCAGTAGGATCCTGCCCCCCGTGGGGGTAAGAAGCCCCGAGGCCAGCTTGAGCAGCGTGGACTTACCGGAGCCGCTGGGCCCTACGACGAGGAGCCTTTCCCCCTCTTCGACCCTGAGGCTGAGGCCCTTTATAACCTCCCGCCGGAGGTACCTGAACCGCACGTCCTGAAAGACCATGGGCCCCCTCGTGGGATGCGGCGCAAGGCCGCGGGGTTCTTCCTCCTCCCCTTCCTCCTCGGGGGTTTCGGCGATCTTGCGGAGCCGCGTCGCCCCGTGGCGGGCCTCCGCCGCCTCAATAAGGCTTCCAAGGGCGGCCTCCAAGGGGCCTGAAAGCTGTCCCGCCGCGAACTGCACCGCCATGAGCCTTCCTATGGACATGTCCCCCGAGGCGGCGGCAGCGGCGGTGATGTAGGACGCCAAAAGGTACTGCCCCTCCCTTATGACGGAGGATCCAAGCCTCATGAGGGTCCAGGCGGCGTGCCTTTTGATGCTCCACGACAAAGCCTCCCGGTCCGACATCGTCCACCTTGAGAGGATCGCCCTTCCAATCCTTGGGTGTCTTGCGTCCCAGATGGAGAGCGCCGCCTCCGAGGCCTGTTCCCGGTACCTTGCCAGGGCATCCTGGGCCCTGCGGTCCCACGCCCCCGTAAGGCCCCTCATGAGCCAGTTCCAAAACGCCATGGCCCCGGAGCCGATGGTGAACGCAATAGCCGACTGCGGCCACAGGATCCAAACCGCCCCCAGTATCCCGGTGAACCCAAGGGCCCCAAGGAGGCCGGAGGGTAGTGACTTCCCCACGATCCGCCCCATCCTTGAGGAGTCCTCCATGAGCTGCATGAGGTCCCCATGGGAGAACCGCCAGGGTGGAACCCACTTGGGCAGCCCCTGCGCGACCTTCCTGGCCACCATGAGGTCCATGGCCGACCGTTTCGCCTCCTCTATAACCTTGGACGCCAGGTCCTTTAGGGCGTTAAAGGCGTGCCGTCCCGCCATCAGCGCCCCTTGGGCCAGGAGGACGAGGATGGCGGTTCGGGCCCCCTCTTGGGCCCCCTTTGCGCTGAGCCTTAGGTCCATCAGCGCCCTTGAGGCCATGGGGTAGCACCACTGAAGGGCCAGCAACAGGATCCCCGCAGCGCCCAGCGCCGCCCACGCCCTCCGGGTGGGGGGCGTGGGCGGCCCCTTAAATAGGTCCCATATGAGCCCCGTGGGCCGTGGAAGACCCTTGTGGGAGCGGCTTTTTGCGGAACCATGAACTTGAACTCCCACCCACAGGGCGTAGCCCTCCCCTTCGGCGGAGGCTGGCTCCGGCCCTTGGGGCTCGTGAAACCGGCTCTTAAACTCCTTGCGCGTCATTAAAAGCCTTCCCTCCGCCGGGTCCGACAGGAGAAACCATGCCCCATCCCCCGCTTTAAGGACCTCCCACAGCACCGCGAAGTGGCATCCGTCAAACCGAACCACCGCCGGGGTCTTCACCAAGTTCCCCAAAGCGTCGGCGGGGCACCGGTACAAACCGCACTCCAAACCCTGTGCCTCCAGTGCGTCCCAGATGTCCCCCATGGATTTGAGTCCTCGAGGCAGGTCCTGCTCGCTGTATCCCATGCCCGCGGCCTCAAGGAGCATGGCGGCGCAGGCGTCGCCACACCCTTCCCGGCAACTTTGGATCTCCAGGGGGTAGCCCTTTAGCCTTGATCTTGCCCTAAGGAGCCTTGGAAGCCCAAGGAGGGTCTTAAAATTAAAACCCTCCGTTCTCCGCGGCCTTCTCGATTGAGTCAACGGTGAGCACCCCCACGTTGAGGCTTGGGTCTGCGGCGAGCTCCTCTATGCGTCTTGCAACCTCTGGAAGCTCTGTGGACAGGGCGAGGAAGCACCTCATCCGGAAGGCGGTCTCGGCCCTTATGGCCCGGCACTCCAAGGGGGATGGGTTGATGAAGCCCCAGCGCTCCTGGGTGCCCGTAATCCTTGAGGCGGCGCACACCGGGCAGAGCCGCACCGCCCAGCAGGAGGAGCAGTGCCGGGTGACCGTTTCGGCGTAGGAGAGGTAGAGGTTCGCCAGGGTTTCAACGTCTATGCCCTTTCCCACGTGCCCTATGGAGGGGGCCTCCGCCTTGTGGCAGATGGAGAGGCTGCCGTCGGGGAGCACCATGAGGTTGTCCACCCCCATGGGGCAGGTCATAGTCACCTTGAGGGGGTCGTAGGGGAGGGGCCGCCGGAAGGACATCCTGGCAAGGGGGTACAGGGGCGCCGCCTTGGGGCTTGCGGGGAAGGATGGGTCGCCTTTCGCCGCCTCCAGCATCTCTTGGATCATCCGGTCCCCATAAAGGCGCAGCCTTTGGATGGCCCCCCCTGGGTCCTGTACGAAGACCCCTTCGCGCCTTTCCGGGAAGTGCACGCTTCGCAGGGCTCCCAGGGATTCGGTGAAGGAGCGGCATCTTTGATGGTGGTGCCGGTCCGTTAGAACCCCGAAAATTGAGACCCGCCGGGAGAAGTAGCTGGGGTACAGCTCTTTTATCCTCATCAGGTTCCGGAAGGCGGCGTCGAAGGTCCCGGAGTGGTTGTCGAATACCCGGCAGAGGTCGTGCTGGTCCTTGGGGCCGTCCAGGCTGGCGAAGAGGGCGGCGTCGTGCCGCGCCAGGAAGTGGATCGCCTCGTCGGTCATGAGCGAGAGGTTCGTGTTCATGGAGAAACGAAGCGATTTGCTTGGTATTTGGAGCTCCTCCCAGGGAAGGTTCACGAAGGCCTCGGCGGAGAGCCTCACGAGGTCGAAGTTCAAAAGCGGTTCCCCGCCGTACCAGGATAGCCCAGGGGGGCATACCTTGAGGGCCCAGGCCCTTCCCCCTTTGGAGAGCTTAAGGAACACCCGGGAGTACATGTCGAAGTAGAGCTTAAGCCCCTCTTGGGCGGTGTGGATGTCCATGTGGCCCAGCGGATGCTGGGAGGTCACGTGGGTTCCCCGGCAGTATGTGCAGCGGAAGTTGCAGCGGTCCGTGACCTTAAGGCAGAACTTGCGGATCAGCACCTGGGACATGTAGCGGTCCACCAGGTCCGCCGCCTCCTTTAGGGAAGAGGGGCCTATCCTTGGGAGCGGCCCTTTGGGTAGAAATCCCCGGTCCATGAGATCCCTAAGGCTTTGGGTTGCTTTGTCTTTTGGGGTATAAGAGGGGTCCTGGAGGAAGCTGCGCGCCGATTCCAGCTCTTCTTCGGGCATGAGCACCGCCATGTGGGACGCGCCGTCGTAGACCAGCTGGTGTTCCCTGTGGGTTACCACTATCCCCGTTGGGTGGTGTGGGCAAAGGTTTTCAAAACCTTCAAATCTTTTAAAGGTGGGAGGGGGAGGCGCCCCCTCCCACCTTTGGCCCTTTGGTACGGTCATGACGCGAAGGTGCTCAGCATGTTGCTGTCCCTGGTGGAGGTCATGGTGTCGTCGGTTACGGAGTCCATGGAGCAGGTGCACTCGCACTCGCAGTCGCAGGTCTTGCCTCCGGTTATTCGGTCCCCTTCATCCCGGCCCAGCTCGGTTACCCTCGTCAAAGGCATCTTAAAACGCCCCCTTTCGGGAAGTTTATTAATATTATCCGTCCCGGGGGACGTTAAGTAAAGGGCGCCCCAGCCCTTGGAGGAAGCCCCATGCAATGGGCCTTAGTCGATAGGATCTCTGACGCGGCGGGGCTTGCCAATGGGGGAGCGAAGGGCTGTGCTTAAGGGCATGTGGCGCTTACGGGCGTAGGGGCTGTCCCGAGGTCCTTGAGCTTCAGCCGGACGGCTGAGGCCGTACGGCTGAAGCCTTACGCCCAATGGGCTGCCCCTTGGGCCCTTGGGGTGGGATTTGGCGCTTCTTGCCTTCCGTCGGGCTTTTAGGGCGTAGGGGCCATGTGTTTAATTTTAATCTTAGGGTGCATTATATCACTTGACCTGCGTCTTGCCTCTGTGGTAGCTTGATGAACAAGAAGTGCAGTTTTTGTAATGGTTTATAAAAAATTAAGGAGGTGGTCTTTGGGTCCTGGGTGCCTTGGCTTTCGGACTCTTCGCATCGGATGAAAATACCGTGTTTACCAACCAGAAGGGGGAGTGATTCGCATGAGTCGTTTGAGGAGCCTTTTCTTTGTGGTTCTTGCCGCCACGCTTTTGTGTGGAATTGCCGTGCCCGCCATGGGGGCGGAGCAGTACAAGTTCAAGATGGCCACCTTTTACCTTAAGGGGGACTCCGCCTTTGACGTGGTGGATCACTTCCGCCAGCTGGTGTGGAAGAAGACCAACGGCAACGTGCGCATAGATGCCTTTCAGGCGGGGGAGCTTGGTTTCCCGGTGACCGAGATACTGGAGGCCACATCCAGGGGCGTGGTGGAGATGGCCATCTTCTATCCCAACTACAAGGCCGCCCAGGACCCGGTGATGGCCCTGGCGGGAGGGCGGCCCGGCCCGGTGTCCAACTTCAAGGAGCAGCAGGCCCAGGTCAACGCCACCAAGGACCTCATAGAGAAGAGCTTCGGGCGCTTTGGGGTGAGGTACGTGGGCCCCATGATATATGG
>JAOACP010000057.1 GCA_026417795.1 Thermanaerothrix sp. | reverse complement strand
TTCAGGCCTTAGCCCAGGAGATGAACGTAAAAGTCCGACAGGAAGAGGGTATACTAGACAAGCTGAAGGGCTTTTTCGGAGGTTGACCCAAGGGGGGAAGTGCTCTCGGCGCTTCCCCCTTTTGGAGTTTTAGATGTTGAGAGTTGAGAGAGGGGTGTGTTTCGTGGGCTCTTTCTGGTGGTACATAACCCTCATGGGACCCGACGGGTCCGAGGATGCCCTCATGTCCGCCGCGGACATGGCGGGAAGCTGCGGGTCGGAGGTTCAGGAGCTGCCGTCGGGGGTTAGGATTCGATATTACTTCCTGTCGTCCCATGACCTGGGTTATTGGCAGGGAAGGCTTTTGGAGGCCCTCCGGGATATACCGGGGATTGTGGTGGAGGACTCCGGGAAGCTTGAGAACCAGCCTTGGTACAAGGTTTGCGAGGAGGGATTCACCCCCGTTGAGGCCGGCAGGTCCTTTGTGATAACCGCCCCGTGGCATGCGGATTCCTACAGAGGAGAGCGGGTGCCCATAATCATAAAACCCGGCAGCGCCTTTGGAACCGGGTATCACGAGAGCACCAGGATAGCCCTTGAGCTCATGGAACGCGCCTGTGAGGCACTTGGGGATGGTTTCAGCGCCTTGGACGTGGGGACCGGGTCCGGGATCCTTGCCATAGGGGCGTTGAAGCTTGGGGCTTCTAGTGTTTTTGCCCGGGACCTTGACGGCACCGTGGCCTCCGAACTCGAGGAGAACCTGGCCTTGAACCATCTGGAGGGAAGGGTGGCCTTTGAGGAGGGAGACCTCTTGAAGGGGTTCTCCCAGAAGGTGGATCTTCTTACCGCAAACATACTCAAGGATCCCCTTCTGGCCATGCTTCCCCATGTTAAGGGGGTTCTCACCGATCGGGGGCTTTGCGTATTCTCCGGGCTTCTGGCCGCTGAAAGGGACGAGTTCCTTGGGGCCATGGCGGAGAATGGGATGAAGGCTTTGGCGGAGATGACCCAGGGGGACTGGTGGGGTGTCCTTGCATCGCTTAAGGCTTGAGTGCTGCGCAAAGATCGGAGTGGGCCGGTATCTGTTGGATCAGGCCCAGGCAAGGCACCTCACTAAGGTCCTTCGGTGTTACACCGGAGCCCTTGTGGAGGGGTTGTCCGAGGAAGGTGCGGTACTTTTGCGGCTTCAAGTCACCCCTGTAGGCGTTGAGGCCCTTGAGGTGTCCCGCTGCCCTGGGGTGGATTATCGCCGCAGGGTGGATCTTCTTATAGGGTTCCTTAAGGCGGATCAGTGGGATCAGGTGCTTCGGGTGGCCTGTGAGCTTGGGGTGGCCAGGATCTGGCCGGTGCTTTGCGAGCGTTCCGTTCCAAGGCCCGACGATTGGGGGCGCAAGAGGGCCCGTTATGAGAGGATCCTCTTGGAGTCCACCAGGCAGTGTGGGGCTCTTAAGGCCCCTGAGCTCATGGATTTGAAGCCCCTGGAGGAGATCGACCTTTCGCAGATGCCGGAGGTTCGTTTGGGGGCCTTCTTGTCCTGCGATTCCGTGCCGCTGGCGTCCGCTTTGGGGCCTTGGGATGTGGTAGTTGCGGTGGGGCCTGAGGGGGACTGGAGCGGCAGGGAGGCCGGCTTCCTTAGAGAGGCCGGTTTTAAACCGGTTTCGCTGGGGCCCAGGGTGCTCAGGGCCTCCACCGCGGTTGCCGCCGCCCTTGGTGCGGTAAGGCTTCTTTACCCGGAGGTGGCTTCCCTGTGAGCGGCCTTGGGGGGATAGGTTTTTTCCTGGTGTCCCATGGATGCAGGGTAAATCAGTACGAGGGGGATGCCATCGCTTCGGAGCTTCTCTCCCTTGGGGCCCACGGGGCCGAAAGAGCCGAGGACGCCGGGGTTCTGGTCTTGGTAAGCTGTGCGGTGACAGCTGAGGCGGAGAGGAAGGCCAGGCAGGAGATAAGGCGACTCAGGCGTAAAAACCCCGATGCCCTTCTTATGGTTTGCGGATGTTGGGTGAACCGGGTATCCGACGAGGACCTTTTGAACATGGGGGTAGACGTGGGGTTGGCTAACGGCATGAAACATCTGGTGCCCCAGTTGGTGGAGCGACATGTCCGTGGAGAGAAGCTGGATCCGGTGTACCGGAGCGAGGATGCCGGTTGGGACTCCCTTGCCCTGCTCATGCCCACCAGGCACACCAGGGCGTTCGTTAAGGTTCAGGATGGATGCTCCAGGGGATGTACGTACTGCATAATACCCAAGCTGAGGGGCCCCTCAAGGTCAAGGCCCTTGGGGGATGTGCTTGATGAGGTGCGTAGGGTCTTGGATGCCGGGGCCTTGGAGGTGGTGCTTACGGGGGTTCACCTGGGGGACTACCGTTGGGAGGGCTTTGACCTTGCGGACCTGGTGGGTGCCTTGGGGGTGGTGGAGGGGCTCAAGAGGCTTAGGTTCGGGTCCATTGAGCCTTTTTCCATAGATGAAAGGCTGCTCAATGCCCTTAGGGACTGCGGAATATTCATGAGGCATCTGCATGTCCCCCTTCAAAGCGGAGACGATAGGGTTCTTCGGCGGATGGGCAGGGGCTACAGGGGGGACGATTACGTGGCCTTGGTTGACAGGGCCAGGGAGATCCTCGGTGATGACCTTCACGTTAGCTCCGATGTTATGGTGGGTTTCCCAGGGGAGGACGAGGAGGCCTTCGAGAACACCGTGAGGGTTCTTGGCCGTGCTTCGGTGGGCCGCATACACTCCTTCCAGTACTCTCCAAGGCCTGGTACTACCGCTTTTGATTGGGAGAGGCCCGCTTTGGAGGTGGTGCGGGCGCGGCTTAGCAGGCTCATGGATTTTGGGGCCTCTAGCTTGGAGGCCTTTGCCTCCAGGTTCGTCGGCCGCAGCGTTACGGTGTTGGTCGAGAGGGTCTCGGGGGGGATGGGAGACGGGCTTACCGAGGAGTTCGTGAGGGTTCGCTTCCCATATCATGGACCTTCTGGGGTGGTTGTCCAGTTATCTCCCACCGTCTCCAGGGGGGGTGTCCTTGGGGTTGGTGATGGGGCTTTTGTCTCGTCCGATGATTTGTTATATCCTTTGTAAGTCATTGAAGTCGGAGGAGTATTAGATCGCGGCATTGAGCTGAGGAAGCCGTCCGTCCTTGCCCTTGCAGGGATTTGAGTGGAAACTGGCGTGGGTGGTTTTCGGAGGTGTTCTGTTGAGGGAGCCCGTCATAGGCATAGACCTGGGAACCCGTTATTCCCTGGTATCGTATTGTCCCCCTGGAGGGGTGCCCAGGGTTTTGCCCAACCGTTGGGGCAAGACCAGGACCCCCTCTTACGTGGCTTACAGGGATGGGCGTTTCCTTTGTGGGGACGATGCTTTAAGGGGTTCCGCCATGTCCTCTGGCGACATGTGGTGGGACGTAAAGAGGAAGCTCGGTACCGATTGGGTGGCCCGCTGTGGAGGCAGGGCCTACGGAGCGGAGGATCTGCTGTCTCATCTTCTGTGCCTTTTGCGGGAGGACGCGGAGGCGTCGCTTGGAAGCTTTGTGACCTCCGGGGTGATAACGGTTCCTGCCCACTTCGGGTTCCCGGAGCGGGGGGCGCTGTACCGCTCCGCAAAGGGGGCGGGCTTCGAGTTTGTGAGGGTTTTAAACGAGCCCACCGCGGCGGCCCTCTCGGTGGCCTCGGACGGCAGGTTCCTGATCCTTGACTTTGGGGGAGGCACACTGGACATATCGGTCCTCGAGGGAGAGGACGGGGTTTTCCAGGTGTTGGACAGCCTGGGGCGTAAGGATCTTGGGGGGTATGATCTGGACAGACGCCTTGCGGTGTGGCTTTGGCGTCATCTTGGCAGCGTACCCATTGATGAGGTTGACCCCCGTTGGCTCATAGTCCTTAGGGAGGCCGAGCAGGTTAAGATAGCCCTTTCAGACGTGGGGGTGGTGGATTGGGTCCCCCCCTGGGGCTTTGATGGGGCAGAACCCCTTAGGGTGACCAGGGAGGACCTTGAGGGCATAATAGCCCCTGTAATAGATGAAGTGGTGCGTCTTGCTGAAAGGCTCTTTAGACGCCACCGCCCGGACCGGCTTGTGGTGGTGGGTGGAAGCGGAAGGATACCCCTCCTCCGGCGGCGCCTTAGCGAGCGGGTGGGTCCCATTGAGCACATGAAGGTGTGTCCCGATGAGGCGGTGGCCCTGGGGGCTAGCCTTTTCATAAGGCAGGGAGGCGACAGGCTGCTCATAGATGTTTTGAGCGCTTCCGTTGGAGTTGTCTTGAAGGATGGGTCCGTGAGGACGCTGGTCAATCGAGGTTCTCCTCTGCCAGCGGAGGTCTCCTCGTCGGTCCCTTTGGACTACCTGGACGGTTCGGTTACCCTTGTTCAGGGGGAAGGGGTTTTGAGGGGTTCTTCCGGGTCCAGGGTTATATATCGGGTGCCGGTTCCGTCGGGAGAGAAGGGGGATGTCAGGCTCTCCTTGGTGGTTGATACCGGAGGGCTCCTTCGGGTAAAGGTCATGACCGGCAACTGGTCCGCCAGCCGGGTGGTGGACCTTACCCTTTCTGGCGGGGCTGCGTCCTTTGATTTGGAGCGGGAGCTCCGTGACCGGGAGGCCCGTCTTGCGGTGCTCAGCATGTCAGTTTCGAGGCCGGTGCAGGAGCGGCTTCTTGGGATGATGGGGAAGGTAAGGCGGCTCAGCGGAGCGGGGCAAGAAGGGCTTGCCTTGGAGGCTCTGGACGTGTTGGACCGGCTCATTTTAGACATGGAGAGGGTGCTTAACGGTGAGCCTTGAGGTTGATCTCAAGACGTTGGGGCTTTCCCCCGGCGCCAGCTGGGAGGATGTTAAGTCGGCGTTCCGGAGGCTTGCCAGGGCCTATCATCCCGATGTGGCAGGTCCCGAGCACTCTCGTCGTTTTGCGGAGATAAACAGGGCCTACATGTCCATCCGGGAGGCGGTTCAGCGGGGGGCGTACGACTCGTTGGGCCAGAGGGAAGGTGCGAGCTCCAGCCCACCTCCGGGAGCTGCTCCTAGCAGGGATGCCGCCGGTGGGGCTTGGCGGGCCAGGCGGACCAGGCGCAGGCGGGATTCCAGGTCCTTCCGTTGGGGGTCTAAGGGGTTGGACTGGCTTAGTTCCATAGGGGCGGTGATATTGAAGGGTGTAAGGCGCATCAGCCGCCCCGACTCCGGTGGAAGGGGTAGGGAAGGGGCCGATGATGGTTTACGGCGGGACAGAGCTCTGTGGGAGGTCCTGGAC